>JANXXX010000089.1 GCA_025350405.1 Gallionella sp. | reverse complement strand
CAGGCCGCTCCCGGTCACCGGCGCCGATGCGCCGAATTGCGTCACCGCGACGGCGTTCCTGCGTGCGTTCAACGACGGGCGCATGCGCCACGTCGGCAAGCGCGTGGTGGTGGTGGGTGGCGGCGACACCTCGATAGACGTGGCGACCGTGGCGCGGCGTCTGGGACACGTCGGGCAGGCTCATGAAAAGGACCGCCCGGAATTCGCGATCGCGGGCCAGATTGCGCACGACGTCGCGGAAGTCTCGGCCAAGCAGGGCGCGGAGGTGACGCTGACGTCGGTATTTGCCATCGACAAGATGCAGGCCAACAAGCACGAGATCGAGCAGGCGCTGGCCGAAGGTATCGCGATCCGCGGCAGCCTGGTACCGATCGGCATCGTGCGCGGCGCGGATGGGCGAGCGACCACGCTACGCGTTAGCCAGTGCGAAGCCACGATGGCCGGCGGCAAGCTCGATGTAAAAACAATTGCTGGCACCGAGCAGGATATTCCTGCCGACTTGATCGTGTCGGCGATTGGACAGGCAGTGGACTTTACCGGTTTGGAAGAATTCAATAATGGTAAAGGCGCGGTTTCGACAGATCGTAATTATGTGGTCTCCGGGCAAAAAGGGGTGTTCGCTGGCGGTGACATCATCCGCCCTCACTTGCTGACTACCGCGATAGGCCATGGTTCGATCGCAGCGGATGGCATCCACAATTACCTGCTCGGTAAAGATCTGGAAAAGCGTCCCAAGATCGACGCGCATCAATTCGATTTGATGCGCAAGATGATGGAGAAGGGTCTTGAGGTCAAAGAAGTTCATGAACCATTGCGTGGCACCGACCACTCCAATGTTGCGGTGCACAATTTCGACAACCGTTCGGATCGCTATGTGATTCCGCATGACAAACTGTTTCTGGGGCACTTTTCCATCGTGGCGCGTAACAAACGAAATGTCGTTACCTTGAGCAAAGAAACTGCGCTGGGTAATTTCCAGGATCGTCTGGGTGTGCTCAGTCAAGATGAAGCCGTTGCCGAGGCCAAGCGCTGCATGAGCTGCGGCATGTGTTTCGAGTGCGACAATTGCGTGGTGTATTGCCCGCAGACGGCCGTGTTCAAAGTGCCCAAGGCCAAGTCCACGCTTGGACGTTATGTGGACACCGATTACAACAAGTGCATCGGCTGCCATATTTGCGCGGATGTTTGTCCGACTGGATATATACAGATGGGTCTTGGAGAATGATGGATAAAACCTCAATTTTTGCCACAGAGACCACAGAGAGTGCGCGCGACTTTGTAGTCAGTGGATTGTTTTCTCTGTGTCCTCTGTGATCTCTGTGGCTAAATTAATGACATGAAAGTTTTTCTGCTTTCCTTATTGCTTGCCATTACGCCAGCTTGGGCAACGGATTCCTTCGCGCCCAAGCTCGACATCGGCAAAGGCGGGAAGTGTGTGGAAGAACCGCAGTGGATGCGCAAGAACCACATGCAGGTGCTGTTGCAGCAACGCGATGAGACGGTACATCTAGGCATACGCGACGGGAAATACAGCCTGAAAGTCTGCATCGAGTGTCATGCCAGCACCAAGGACGACAGCGTGCTCGGTCGTGCCGACAGTTTTTGCGAAGGCTGTCATCGTTACGAGGCGGTCAAGATAGATTGTTTCGAATGCCACTCCAGCAAACGGCATTTATCTTTAGTTCAAGATGCATCATTGGCTCAGAAGGAATCCAAATGAGCGACACGAATGTGCAGCGCAGGCAATTCCTCAAGACCTCGGTCGGGGCTACGGCGGTTGCCATCGCACCGGGGATGCTGTTGTTCGATATGGCGCACGGCAAGTCCGAGGCCGTTTCAAGCAAGATGCGCTGGGGCATGCTGATCGACACGACGAACTGTGCGGACGGCTGCAACGATTGCGTGAAAGCCTGCAACAAGGAAAACGGTTTGTCCGGTGGTTTGAGTCCCACCGACTCTCAGTGGATACGCAAAGTAGAGCTCAAGGACATGCGCAGTGGCCGCGCAGTGTCGCTGCCGATGATGTGCCAGCATTGTGCGGAGCCGCCCTGCGTGGACGTCTGCCCGACCGGCGCATCCTTCAAGCGCGCCGACGGCATCGTGCTGGTCGACAAGCATACCTGCATCGGTTGCCGCTACTGCATGATGGCCTGTCCATACAAGGCGCGCTCTTTCGTGCATGAACCGCTGCATGACCAGAAGCCCGATGTGCCGCGTGGCAAGGGCACGGTAGAAAGCTGCACGTTGTGCGTGCATCGCGTCGACAAGGGCCAGCAACCTGCCTGTGCCGAAGCCTGCCCGAACAAGTCGATTCTATTCGGCAACCTCAATGACCCGGAGAGCGAGATTGCCAAGAAGATACGCACTGTTGCCTCCACGCAGATACGCGCCGATCTGGGACTCGATACCGGCATTCGTTACCAGGGGATATAAGTCATGCAAACGAATTCCTTTAACAGAAACGAACAGCGCTATTTTTACATGCTGGTTGCCGCAGGCATGCTGGTACTGTTGATGGGGCTGTTCGCAGTGCATGCAATGGAAGAACACGGCCACATCATCACCGGCATGAACAACCAGATCGTATGGGGCATGCCGCATGTGTTCGCGATCTTCATGATCGTCGCCGCATCGGGCGTGCTGAACGTCGCATCGATCGGTTCGGTGTTCGGCAAGCCGATGTATAAGGCGAGAGCGCCGCTGGCCAGCCTGCTGTCCATCGCGCTGCTGGCCGGTGGGTTGTCGGTTCTGATGCTTGATCTGGGCAGGCCGGAACGCGTCATCGTCGCTGCGACCCATTTTAATTTCACGTCGGTATTTGCCTGGAATGTGGTGCTGTATTCCGGCATGTTTGCTGCAGTGGGGATTTATCTGTGGACCATGATGGAGCAGCGCATGAATCCTTGGTCCAAGCCGGTCGGATTATTTGTGTTCGCATGGCGTTTCATACTCACTACCGGCACCGGCCTGATCTTCGCCTTTCTGGTGGCCAGGCAAGCTTATGGCTCAGCCTTGCTGGCGCCGATGTTCATCGTGATTTCGTTCACTTGGGGCTTGGCGGTTTTTCATGTGGTCCAGTCGGCCATTTACGCCTGGAATGGCAAGACGCATACTCCAGAGATCGTCAAGCGCATGAAGAACCTGCTCGGGATTTTCATCATCGGCGCGCTGTATCTGGTCGCGACTTACCACCTGACCAATCTGTATTTCGCGCACCAGTCCGGCTTTGAGCGTTTCATTTTGAAAGATGGCGGCATCTACCCGCAACTTCTGTGGTGGGGCTATGGTCTGTTCGGTAATCTTGTGCCGTTGATTTTGATCTTTCATCCGAAACTGGGCAATGCCAGGAGTGCGCTTGCGGCTTCGCTGCTGGTGATTATCGGCGGCTTTGCATTGCTGTATGTATTCATCATCGGCGGGCAGGCTTATCCACTGAACATTTTTCCCGGTTATGAAGCCAGCAGCAGTTTCGGCGACGGGCAGATCGGCCTATACAGCCCATCGCTGCCGGAATTCCTGCTGGGCTTCGGCGGTCTGGCCATCGCATTTTTGATCACCCTCATCGGTGTCCGCGCATTGAACTTCATGCCGCATGACAAACCGCATGTCGCCGCTGCGGGTGCCACTGATTGAGTCTGCCATGAACCGGATGCTGATTTCAGCAGCGCATAAATCTTCCGGCAAGACGATGGTCAGCATCGGGCTGTGCGCAGCACTGAAAAAGCGCGGCCATATCGTGCAGCCGTTCAAGAAAGGTCCCGATTACATCGATCCGATGTGGCTCAGTCAAGCCGCTGGCCGTCCCTGCCGCAACCTTGATCTGTACTTGATGGAACGCGATGACATCGTTTCTACTTTTGCACGTCACAGCGCGGAAGTGAATCTGGTCGAGGGCAACAAGGGATTGTATGACGGCCTCGCGCTGGACGGCAGCAACAGCAATGCCGCGTTGGCGAAGCTGCTCGACCTGCCGGTATTCCTGGTGATTGATGCGCGCGGCATGACGCGCGGCATTGCGCCGCTGATACTCGGTTATCAGGCATTCGACCGCGACATCAATATTGCGGGTGTGATACTGAACAATCTCGGCGGGTCTCGCCATGAAGCCAAGTTGCGCGCCGTGATCGAACATTACACCGATGTGCCGGTTGTTGGCGCGATCTCCCATGATGAGCGACTCAGCATCGTAGAACGTCATCTCGGCCTGATGCCGTGTAATGAATCTGGCAACGAGTCTCATGTCGTCACAGCCAAGATCAAACAGATAGCCGCGGCTATCGCGGAACAGGTCGATCTGGACAAACTGCTCACGCTTTCGCAAAAAGCACCGTTGGATGTACCGCACAAAGCCAAAGTCAGCCGGTTTCCCTGCGGCGACAAGGTGCGCATAGCCATCGCGCGCGACCGCGCCTTCGGCTTTTACTACGCCGACGATCTCGATGCGCTGCAAGCGGCGGGTGCCGAACTGGTGCCGTTCGATACCTTGCGCGATGCGCATCTCCCGCAAGTGGATGGTTTGTATATCGGCGGTGGTTTTCCCGAGACTTGCGCCGCAGAACTGGAGGCGAACACGGCATTGCGCACCGAGATCAAACAGGCGATAGAGGGTGGCATGCCGACCTATGCCGAATGCGGCGGGCTGATGTACCTGTCGCGCGGCATCACATATCAGGGGCGCTGCTACCGGATGGTCGGTGCGATCCCCGGCGATGTGCAGATGCACGACAAACCTATAGGACGCGGCTATGTGCATCTCAAGGAAGATGATGAACATCCCTGGCCGCGTCCGGATATGCCCGCGAAACAGATCAAGGCGCACGAGTTCCACTATTCCAGTCTGGTGAATCTTCCGCCGGATACCCGCTACGCTTACCATGTCGAGCGCGGTTACGGCATAGACGGGGAAAGCGACGGCCTCATTCTGCACAACCTGCTGGCTTCCTATACCCATCTGCGCACCATCGGCAGCTGCTACTGGGCGACCCGCTTCGTCGCATTCGTTCAGCAACACATCGATAAAAAAATTGAACCAATCTTATTAAGCGAACGAGCAATATGACACAGGAACTTTATCAAGCTGCCATCGCTGCCTTTGACCGGGCCAATGCGGAAGATCCAAACAAAGAGACATCCGATGGCAAGGAATACCCCAAGGAACTGCTCTACGCGCAGCGCATGAGCGAGATGCAGCAACGCTATGTTCCTGATGCCTCGGATGCGGTGAAGCTTGCAGTGCGTGCACAACACATCCAGCGCTGGAAGATTCCGCGCAGCGATTATCCGATGGATAGAACGGGCTATCTGCTGTGGCGCACCGGGCTGTACAAGTTTCACGCCGAGACAGCCGGTCGCATCATGCAAGAAGTGGGCTACGACAACACGATGACTGAACGCGTCAAAACCATCCTCAGCAAGAAGGGCCTGAAGGTCAACCCGGAGACGCAGTTGATGGAAGATGTGGTAGATCTGGTGTTCCTCGAACATTACATGGCCGGATTCGCCGCGCAGCACCCGGAATATGACGAGGAGAAGTGGATCAAGATCATCCACAAGACCTGGCAGAAGATGTCGCCGCATGCGCATGATTTCGCACTTGCTGGCAAGATCAAACTGCCGCAATCGCTGGTGCCGTTGATTTTGAAAGCGGTAAAGGAATAATGGACTATTTGCCGATCTTTGCCGATATCAGGGGCAGGATATGCCTTGTGGTCGGCGGCGGCGAAGTCGCCAAGCGTAAAGCAGGCGTACTGCTCGACGCGGGTGCCAAGGTGCGCGTGGTTGCGCCGCAGATCGATCCTGCACTAGCCAAGCTACCGCACATCGAGAGCATTGTTGCGCGTTTCGCGGCTCAACATCTCGATGGTGCTGCACTGGTGATCGCTGCAACCGATGACCGCAGTGTCAACCGGCAAGTTTCCGAACTGGCTCGCGCGCGCAACATTCCGGTGAATGTGGTGGACGACCCCGAGCTGTGCAGCTTCATCATGCCCGCGATCCTCGACCGCTCGCCGCTGATGGTGGCATTCTCCAGCGGCGGTGCGTCGCCGGTGCTGACGCGCATGATGCGCGGCAAGTTGGAGACGATGATCCCGCAGAATTACAGCCGCCTTGCGGCATTCGCGGAACGTTTCCGTGAACTGGTCAAGCAGCGCGTCACCAATCCGGCGAAGCGCCGCATCTTCTGGGAGAATGCACTGGAAGGCGTGATTGCCGAGAAGGTGCTGACCGGTGATGAAGGCAGCGCAGAGAAGATGATGCAACAGATACTGGCGAGCGAGGACAACATCCAGCGCGGCGAGGTATATCTGGTCGGTGCCGGTCCGGGCGATCCGGATCTGTTAACCTTTCGCGCTTTGCGCTTGATGCAAAAGGCCGATGTGGTGGTGTACGACAATTTGGTCTCCAAGCCGATACTCGAGATGGTGCGGCGTGATGCGGAGCGCATCTATGTCGGCAAGAAGCGTGACGACCACACCTTGCCGCAGGAGGAGATCAACGAGTTGCTGGTTCGCTTGGCCACAGAGGGCAAGCGCGTGTTGCGCCTCAAGGGCGGTGACCCGTTCATTTTCGGGCGCGGCGGCGAGGAGATTGAAACGCTGGCGGGACATGGCATTTTATTTCAGGTCGTGCCGGGCATTACCGCCGCTTCCGGCGTATCCGCTTACGCGGGCATTCCGCTGACCCACCGCGATCATGCCCACTCCTGTATATTCGTAACCGGTCACCTGAAGGACGGCAGCATGAATCTTGACTGGGATGCACTAGCTCGCCCTAAACAGACCATCGTGGTTTATATGGGGTTGCATGGACTGGCAACACTCTGTACCGAACTGATCGCGCATGGTCTGCCAGGCAACACCCCAGCCGCAATCGTGCAACAGGGCACCACGCAAAATCAGCGGGTCATCACCGGCACACTGGCGACGTTGCCTGAAACCGCGCAAGCGGAAAAACTACAAGCCCCGACTTTGATCATCGTTGGCGGGGTTGTTACGCTGAGGGAGAAACTGGCCTGGTTTAACCCTGGGGAAAATTACAAGCCTGGAAAATTAACAATCAACCTGTGAGGAGAAGTCTGATGTGCAAATTGACACTCAATAAATTGTTATTGTCGGCAATTTTCTTGTTCGGCATCAACAGTGCGATGGCCGATGACGAGGTTTTAAAGCCATTCATACTTGCGTCAAAAGGAGCTGGAACGGTTGCCGAGAAAACCGAGCAAGCGAAAGCGGCATTGACGGCGGCTGGCTTTACCGTGGTCGGAAATTATTCGCCTTACCCCGATGCAAGCATTTTAATTGTGACCAATGAAGAGCTGAAGAAAAATGCGGCAGATTCCGAGCATGGCGGATTTGGCGCGATACAAAGGGTGGCCATCACCAAGGCAAATGACGTGGTGCAGGTGAGCTATACCAACCCAATTTACATGTCGAATGCCTATCGCATGAAGGGCGACTTGAGCAGTGTTGCGGCAGGGCTGGCTGCTGCGATCGGCAAGATCGAAGAATTCGGCGCAAAAGGCATGACTGCGAAACAGGCGCGCAAATACCACTATATGATGGGCATGGAATATTTCGATGAGCCGGATGTGTTGGCTGAATATGCCAGCTACGAGGAGGCAGTTCAGGCAGTGGACGCAAAACTGACAGCCAATAGAAACGGTGTCACCAAAGTTTACCGAGTTGACGTTCCCGGCAAACAGGAAAGTGTATTCGGGGTCGCCATGAAGGGAGCCAGCGAACTGGAAAAATATATGGACGACAGGTTCATCATGAGCGAGATCGACTTTCACGAGCTGAAATCCACCGCTCACTTGCCTTATGAAGTATTGGTTTCCGGCAACAAGGTTTATGCGCTGTATGCGCGTTTTCGTATTGCGATCAACTTTCCTGATTTGAGCATGATGGGAAAAAACAGCTTCATGAACATCATGAAAACGCCGGATGCGATTCGTGACGTCCTGAAGAAAACCGTGCAGAGATAGTTACTCGGAATGTTGTATAAATATTGATCAGGAGATTGAAATGGCTGAGAGCGACGCTTTAGACGATACCGGACGCCGTGAATTTTTAGTCAAGGTGACATCGGTAGTGGGCGGTGCAGGAGCGGCAGCGGCGTGTTTGCCGTTTGTCGCCAGCATGAATCCAAGCGCGGATTTGCTGGCCAAGGCGAATACCGAAGTGGATTTGTCCGGGATTCCGGAAGGAGGAATGCACACGGTTGCCTGGCAGGGCAAGCCGGTATTTGTTTTGCATCGCAGTGAAGAGCAAATCAAGGCGATGAATTTATCCAACGGCGGGTTGGATCCAGAGCCGGACAAGCAACGTGTCAAGCAGCCGGAGTGGCTTGTTGTGATCGGTGTCTGCACGCACATGGGTTGCGTGCCGAACAAGGAAGGTCCCGGTTGGACCTGCCATTGTCACGGCAGCCAGTACGATGACAGTGGCCGTATCCTGCGCGGCCCCGCGCCGAAGAATCTGGAAGTGCCCCCCTACCGTTTTGTTGCGGCGAATAAAATCATCATCGGCCAGGCATAGGAGAAGACCATGGCAAATAAAATCATTCAATGGATAGACCGTCGTTTTCCGCTCACCAGTTTCGTCAAACATGAACTGACCGGCTATCCGACCCCGCGCAATCTTAGTTACTGGTGGAATTTCGGATTTCTGGCCGGTATAGTGCTGACGCTGCAAGTGGTGACAGGTATATTCTTGGCCATGCACTACAAGCCGGATGCCAGTGTGGCGTTTGACTCTATCCAGCACATCATGCGCGATGTGAATTACGGCTGGCTGTTGCGCTTTATGCATTCCACCGGCGCTTCCGCATTCTTTCTGGTGATCTACATTCACATGGCGCGCACGCTGTATTACGGCTCCTACCGGGCGCCGCGCGAGTTGATGTGGTGGACCGGACAGGGCCTGTTGCTGCTGTTGATGGCGACCGCCTTTATGGGCTATTTGTTGCCTTGGGGGCAAATGTCTTTCTGGGGTGCAACTGTGATCACCAATCTGTTTCGTGCTACTCCGTTTATCGGTGACCAGGTGGTGGTATGGCTGCGCGGTGATTATGCCGTGGGCGATGACACGCTGACGCGCTTCTTTGCGTTGCACTACCTGTTTCCGTTCCTGATCATCGCTGGGGTGGTGGTGCATCTGGTTGCCTTGCACACGGTCAGGAGCAGCAATCCCAGTGGCATCGATCTGGCGGACAAGGACAACATCCCCTTTCATCCGTATTTCACCAGCAAGGATTTTTTTGGATTGGGTGTTTTTCTAATCGCTTATTTCACTGTCGTGTTCTTTTTTCCGCATAGCATGATAGAAGCGGAAAACAATATTCCGGCCAACCCCATGGTAACCCCGAACCACATTGTCCCTGAATGGTACTTCCTGCCGTTCTATGCGATTTTGCGCTCGGTGCCGAACATGGTCGGCGGCGTAGCGGCGATGTTCCTGTCCGTGATGATCTTTGCTTTCATGCCATTTTTGGACCGTTCACGCATTCCCGGTGGGGCACGCTATCGTCCGGTGTATCGAGTGCTGTTCTTCATATTCATGCTGGATATTCTGGTGCTGGGCTATGTCGGCTACTACCCGCCGACCAGTCAGACTATCGCGATCGGACAAGTGGCAACTTTTTATTATTTCGGCTCGTTCTTGCTGTTGCCTTTTATTTCAAAGGCGGAAGATCAATGGCTGTTTAAGAAGGGATTGCCGCCGAATATAATAGCTTTGATTGAAAGCGAAGCCATAGAAAAAAGGATATTGCCACAACGCCGTCGTCGTGGAGACATTACATGAACAAGTTCATTGCCGTATTGGTGCTGCATTGTTTCATCTCACCGGCCTGGGCTGAAGAAGCAAAGCTGGAAAAGATCCAAGTAGATACCAGTGTGCTCGCAGTGGAACGCGGGGTAGATACCTTTATGAATGCTTGTCATGGTTGCCACAGCCTGAAATACGTCCATTATCGTGACTTGGCCGGCTTCGGTGTTAACAAGGACAAAATTAGCGCTTGGCGTGGTGATTCGACGCTGGATGCAGCCATGACCAGTCTGATGTCGGATGATGCCGCCATGCAATCGTTTGGAAAAATCCCGCCTGACTTGAGCATGATGACCAAGGCGCGTGAGGGCGGGAACAGCTATTTGTATTCCTACTTAATTGGCTACTACCTAACTCCTGAAGGAATGACCAGCAATCATGTTTTTCCTGAAACCAAAATGCCTGATGCGCTTGGAATGAGCGGCGCGACAGATCCGGCGCAGCGTTCAGAGGTGCAGGCCAAGGCGCATGATATCGTGTCCTTTCTTTCATGGGCTGCTGACCCGCATGAAGCGGAGAGACTTACCCTGGGCTATTACGTGATTGGATATTTGATTATTTTGACTTTGTTACTTTACAACGTGATGCTTGCGGTTTGGTCAAAGATAAAATAAATGAAACTCTCAATCGGGGCAGCGCCGTTCAGCTGGGTGTGACCAGTAATCCTCTAACGCTAAAGATAATATTATTTTAAGAGGGACTCTTTAGGGAGCGAAATATGAAAAACAGAATATTGACAATCGGTGTAGTTGCAATGCTATCTTGTCTCGCCCAAGTATCTCTTGCCTTGGCATCTCCGGTGCAAGGGCAGCAAGAAATCAGCTACAAGAGTGATATCCGCCCTATCATCAATGATTATTGCCTGAGTTGCCACAAACCAGGCGGCAAAGGGTTTGAGAAAAGTGGCTTGGATATGCGCACCTACCAAAGCCTTATGAAGGGCACCAAGTTCGGCACCATCATCAAGCCGGGTGACAGCTATACCAGCATCTTAATTCAGGTGGTTGATGGACGTGTCCATTCTGCAATCAAGATGCCATATGGAATGAGCGGAGGTTTGGCCAAGGATAAAATCGAACTCCTCAGGAAGTGGGTGCAACAAGGAGCCAAGAACAACTGAGCACCCGGAATAACTGTGAGCCAGCTGGAAATGCGGGAATTGAGTTTTAAGGTCTTAAGTGAAATCGTATGTACGAAAAATTAATTGAAGCGGTAAGGTCGGGCGACATTGATTCCACCCGGCGGATGTTGTCTGAGGGAGCCGACATCAATTCGCGCGACAGCGAAGGGGCTACGCTTTTGATGCTGGCTTCCCATGCGGGTAATCTGCCTATGGTGCAGGCATTGATCGAGGCCGGGGCGGACGTCAATGCAAGCGATGAACGCGGTTGGACAGCGCTGATGAAATCGGCGTACAACGCTGAGCTGAACCGTGGATTTGCGGATGTGGCGCAGGCCCTGATTGACGCGGGAGCGAACGTTGAGGTGCCGATCAGTTATGGTATCCGCCCCTTGATGCTGGCGGCCGGTTACGGTGAGACGGCAGTGGTCGAAACACTGCTGAGGGCGGGCGCTGATGTGATGGCGCGCAACGAGGGTGGCCTGACGGCGCTGATGATGGTCAAGCAAAAACACTATGTGGATGTGATCAATCTGTTGCATGAAGCGGAGCGGGACGCGGGGGTAGGGGAAGGTAGTTGCACCAGCAAAAATGAACCGGGATCGAAAGTGGTGACTTTTCTGAAACCTGCCGTAAAACCCTGATCACCGTGTTTTTGTATTAGGTAATTAGGGCGTTTCGTAACCAGTGTATCCTTGGAGATACTTATGGTTACAGGCGTTCATACAGTATTTAGTTGTGCGACCAACTTTTTGAATGGTCGAAAGTGCATTTTTTGTGGCTCTTTTAAGACCGTAAAGACA
>JANXXX010000073.1 GCA_025350405.1 Gallionella sp. | reverse complement strand
ATTTCATCCCGCTGTTCCCGATGTTCCTGGTGTACCTGATCTCCGGTGTGGCCGAGACCAACCGCGCGCCGTTCGATATGGCGGAAGGCGAGTCCGAGATCGTCGCGGGTTTCCACGTCGAATATTCCGGCATGGCGTTTGCGCTGTTCTTCCTGGCTGAATACGCCAACATGATCCTGATCGCCTTCCTGACTTCAGTCATGTTCCTCGGTGGTTGGTTGTCGCCGGTGCCGTTCTTGCCGGACAGCATCGTCTGGCTGCTGGGCAAGGCTGCTTTTATATTGTTCCTGTTCCTATGGTTCCGCGCGACGTTCCCGCGTTACCGTTATGACCAGCTGATGCGCCTGGGCTGGAAAGTATTCATTCCGCTCACCATCATCTGGGTGGTGGTGATCGCCGTGTGGATGCAGACCCCGCTGTGGGTTTGGTAAAAGGCGGAGGAGACGACTATGCAAATGATCAAAAATTTCTTCAAGACCTTCCTGCTCTTCGAATTGCTGAAGGGCATGGCGCTGACCGGGCGCTATTTCTTCGCGCGCAAGATCACCGTGCAGTTCCCCGAAGAGAAGACTCCGCAGAGCTTCCGCTTCCGCGGCCTGCACGCGCAGCGCCGCTATGCCAACGGCGAAGAGCGCTGCATCGGCTGCAAGCTGTGCGAGGCGGTGTGTCCGGCACTGGCGATCAAGATCGAAGTGGCCGAGCGCGAGGACGGCACGCGGCGCACCACACAATACGACATCGACCTGACCAAGTGCATCTTCTGCGGCTTCTGCGAAGAGTCCTGTCCGGTGGACGCGATCGTCGAGACACGCGTGTTCGAATATCACGGCGAAAAGCGCGGCGACTTGTATTACACCAAGGATATGTTGCTGGCGATAGGCGACAAGTATGAAGAGCAGATCGCCAAAGACAGGGCGGCAGATGCGAAGTATAGATAGTGCGGTAGGGTGGGCACAGTTTTATCGTGCCCACGCGCGGGTCTCGATCCGCGTGGGCACAAACAACGTGCCCACCCTACGCCTTTAAGAGGATCAGTTAATGGATTTTATCAGCAGCAACTTTGAAACCTTCGTGTTCTACGCGTTCGCGGCGTTGATCGTGTTCGCCGCGCTACGCGTGATCACTGCGCGCAATCCGGTGCATGCGGTGTTGTTCCTGGTGCTGGCGTTCATCAGTTCCGCCGGTATCTGGATGCTGCTCGAGGCGGAGTTCCTTGCGATCACGCTGGTGCTGGTTTACGTCGGCGCGGTGATGGTGCTGTTCCTGTTCGTTGTGATGATGCTGGACATCGATCTGGTGCAATTGCGTGAAGGTTTCTGGCGCTGGTTCCCGTTCGGGGTGGTGTTGGCGGCCATCATGGTGTTCGAGATGGTCTGGGTGCTGGGCAATCGCCGGATTTCCGAAACCGGCGCACAGCTGGCGAAGCATGCGGCCAACTACAGCAATACCAAGGAACTGGGGCGGCTGATCTATACCGACTACGTTTATCCGTTTGAGATCGCTGCGGTGATCCTGCTGGTGGCGATGGTGGCTGCGATCGCTCTGACCTTGCGCCGCCGCAAAGATGCGAAGTCGCAGGTTGTGTCCGAACAGGTTGCGGTCAAGAAGGCGGATCGCTTGCGTGTCGTTGCGATGCAATCGGAACGCAAAGAGTAAAACAATCAGGGGAGCGGAGAGAATATGAAAACCTCCAAAAACCGTAGCGAGCGGTTCGAGAGCAAGGCGCACAGAGCGCAGCGACAGAGGCATATCAAGGAGATAGACGACAAGCGAGCACTGTGCAACGCCGCTATCGAATTGCGTAGTAGGTTTTTGGAGGTTTTCAAGTGTTAACACTGTCACATTATCTGATACTGAGTGCCGTGCTGTTTTCCATCAGCGTGGTCGGTATTTTTCTGAACCGCAAGAATCTGATCGTGTTGCTGATGTCGATCGAAATGATGCTGCTTGCGGTGAATACCAACTTCGTGGCGTTCTCGCATTATTTGAACGATACCGCCGGGCAGGTGTTTGTATTCTTTATTCTGACTGTGGCCGCAGCCGAAGCTGCCATCGGTTTGGCGATACTGGTGGTGCTGTTCCGCAACCTGAACACCATCAATGTCGATGATCTCGACAGTTTGAAAGGTTGATGAGCATGCTAAGCCTCTATTTGCTGGTTCCGCTGGCTCCGCTGCTCGGGGCGATAGTCGCCGGTTTGTTCGGCAAGCAACTTGGCCGCGCCTGGTCACATCGCATCACGATTGCGCTGGTGGCAGTTTCTTTCTTTGCTTCTCTGGCGATCTTCGAAGATGTGCAGGATGGCCATATGTTCAACGGCGCGGTCTATACCTGGCTGACCGCAGGCGATACCAGCTTTCAGATAGGCTTCCTGATCGATCGCCTGACGGTGTTGATGATGCTGGTGGTCACCTTCGTGTCGCTGATGGTGCACATCTACACGATCGGCTATATGGAAGAAGACCCCGGTTACCAGCGTTTTTTCAGCTACATCTCTTTGTTCACCTTCTCGATGCTGATGCTGGTGATGGCCAATAATTTCATGCAACTGTTCTTCGGCTGGGAAGCGGTGGGACTGGTTTCCTATTTGCTGATCGGTTTCTGGTACAACAAAGAAACCGCGATTTACGCGAACCTCAAGGCCTTCCTGGTGAATCGCGTCGGCGATTTCGGCTTCCTGCTCGGCATCGCCCTAGTGCTGATGGTGTTCGGTACGCTGGACTATGCTGCTGTGTTTGCCAATGCCGCCAGCCACGCCAAAGACCTGGCACCTATCCCCGGCATGTCGGTGGGGCTGCTGACCGCGATCTGCATCCTGCTGTTCATCGGCGCGATGGGCAAGTCGGCGCAATTCCCGCTGCATGTCTGGCTGCCTGATTCGATGGAAGGCCCGACGCCGATCTCCGCGCTGATCCACGCTGCGACCATGGTAACCGCCGGTATTTTCATGGTGGCGCGCATGTCGCCGTTGTTCGAGCTGTCCGATACCGCTCTGTCCTTCGTTATGGTGATCGGCGGGATCACTGCTCTGTTCATGGGTTTCCTCGGCATGATCCAGAACGACATTAAGCGCGTGGTGGCGTATTCCACGCTGTCGCAGCTGGGTTACATGACCGTGGCGCTGGGCGCTTCCGCTTACTCGGTGGCGATCTTCCACCTGATGACCCATGCCTTCTTCAAGGCGCTGTTGTTCCTCGCTGCCGGTAGCGTGATCATCGCGATGCACCACGACCAGGACATCCGCAACATGGGCGGCCTGCGCAAGTATATGAGTATTACTCATTGGACCTTTCTGATCGGCTCGCTGGCCTTGATCGGCACTCCGTTCTTCTCCGGCTTTTATTCCAAGGACAGCATTATCGAGGCGGTTGAATATTCGCACTTGCCTGGTTCCGGCTTCGCTTATTTCGCAGTGGTGGCGGGGGTGTTCATCACCGCATTCTATTCATTCCGCCTGTATTTCCTGGTGTTTCATGGCGAGGAGCGTTTCGGAAAAGTGCATCATGCTGACCATGCGCCGGCAAGCCCCGGACATGCGGGAGCTCACGCAGATGATGGAGCGCATGCTGATGCGGCTGCTCACGAGCATCATGGTCTTGCGCCGGGGCAGAAGCCGCATGAATCGTCCTGGGTGGTGACATTTCCGCTGGTCTTGCTGGCCATCCCATCGGTGTTCATCGGCTATATCACCATTGAACCGCTATTGTTTGGCAACTATTTCAAAGAGGCCATTTACATTGCAACTGCGCATGGCAGCATGGCGGAGTTGGCAGAGGAGTTTCACGGGCCGTTTGCGATGGTTGTGCACGTAGTGAAGGAGTATCCGGTTTGGATAGCGTTGTCCGGTGTCGTGACCGCGTGGTTCTTCTATATGAAGCGCCCGGACATTCCGGCCGCGATCCAAAAGCGTTTCCAGGCTATCTACACCTTGCTGGACAACAAATATTATTTCGACCGTTTCAACGACTGGTTCTTTGCCGGAGGTGCACGTGGTGCGAGCCGCTTGCTGTGGAAATTCGGCGACGTGCAGCTGATCGACGGGGTGATGGTGAACGGTACGGCGAAGCTGGTCGGACTGTTTTCCGGCGTGCTGCGGCATTTGCAGTCCGGCTATATTTATCACTATGCGTTTTCCATGATCATCGGTGTATTCGTACTGTTGTCGGTGCGGGATTTGTTTGAATAGCAGCAGGTTGGGCTAAAGCCCGGCTTGCCATGAAGGCCCAAAGCAAAGGAATGTCAGCATGTTTTTTGGATTACCCGTAATTAGCGTCGCGATCTGGTTGCCGATCATGTTCGGCATTCTGATATTGGCCACCGGCGGCGACAAGAACGCGCCGCTGGCGCGCATCCTGGCCATGGTCGGCTCGGTGCTGGGCTTTCTGGTGACGATTCCGCTCTATACCGGTTTTGTGCGCGACACCTCCGAGATGCAGTTTGTCGAGATGCATGGCTGGATCGCACGCTTCAACATTCATTATCACCTCGGCGTGGACGGCATCTCGGTATTGTTCATCCTGCTCACCGCTTTTTTCACTCCCATCGTGGTGCTGGCCGGATGGCAGGTGATCGAGAAACGCGTCGCGCAATACATGGCATCTTTCCTGATCATGTCCGGCATCATGATCGGCGTGTTCGCTTCACTGGATGCCATATTGTTCTATGTGTTCTGGGAAGCCATGCTGATCCCGATGTTCCTGATCATCGGAGTGTGGGGCGGGGCGAACCGTGTGTATGCGGCGGTCAAGTTCTTCCTTTACACCTTGCTTGGTTCGCTGCTGATGCTTATCGCGCTGATCTATCTCTATAACAAGGCCGGCGGCAGTTTCGAGATCGTCGATTTCCATCAGGTCGCGATCCCGTTGACTGCGCAAATTCTGATCTTCATCGCGTTCTTTTTCGCCTTCGCGGTGAAGGTGCCGATGTTCCCGGTGCATACCTGGTTGCCGGATGCGCACGTCGAAGCGCCAACCGGCGGCTCGGTGATCCTGGCGGCGATCATGTTGAAGGTGGGCGCTTACGGTTTTCTGCGCTTCTCCATTCCTATCGTGCCGGATGCCAGCCATCATCTGGCCGGGGTGATGATCGCGCTGTCGCTGATAGCGGTGGTGTACATCGGCCTGGTGGCGCTGACCCAGACCGACATGAAGAAGCTGGTGGCGTACTCGTCGATCTCGCACATGGGCTTTGTCACGCTGGGCTTGTTCATCTTTAACAGTTACGGGATGGAAGGCGCGCTGCTGCAAATTATTTCGCACGGTTTTGTGTCCGGTGCACTGTTCCTGTGTATCGGCGTGCTGTATGACCGCATGCATTCACGCAATATCGCCGATTACGGCGGGGTGGCCAACACCATGCCGGTGTTCGCTGCATTCTTCATGCTGTTCGCGATGGCCAACAGCGGACTGCCCGGCACCAGCGGTTTCGTCGGTGAGTTCATGGTGATCCTCGGCGCGGTGAAAGCGAATTTCTGGTACGCCTTTGCCGCGGCGTCCACGCTGGTGTTCGGCGCCGCCTACACGCTGTGGATGTACAAGCGCGTGATCTTCGGCGCAGTGGCCAATCATCATGTCGCCGGGCTCACCGACCTGACCGTGCGCGAGAAAGTGATTTTCGCAATTTTGGTCATTGCCGTGCTGGGCATGGGGTTGTACCCGCTGCCGTTCAGTGAAATCATGCATGTGTCGGTGAATGATTTACTGGTACACGCGGCGCGTTCCAAGCTGCCGATGTAAACGGGTGACAGTAAATTTTTTCGCTGAACGCGTGGGCACAAAAACGTGCCCACCCTGCAGACTGATTTTGAGGTGAATATGGATTTGATGACTAATTTGATGCCAGCCAGCGCGGAGATATTTCTGCTGGTCATGGCGTGTGTGACTCTGATTGCGGATGTGCTGATCAAGCAAGGTGACAGGAGTTTTACCTTTGGACTGGTGATATTTACCCTGATAGCTTGTGCGCTGATTACGGTCGGTACGCATGAAAACGGCGTGGTATATGTTTTTCACGGCATGTTCGTCGACGATCTGATGTCCGATGTGTTGAAGCTGTTTACCTATGTAGCAGTTATCATGATGCTGGTGTATTCAAGGCTCTATCTCACTGTGCGCGGTCTGTTCAGCGGTGAATTCATGGTGCTGACCCTGTTTGCCATGCTCGGCATGATGGTGATGATCTCCGCGAATCATTTTCTCACCCTGTATCTCGGTTTGGAACTGCTCTCCCTGAGCCTGTATGCGTTGGTCGCATTGCAACGCGATTCCGCCATTGCCACCGAAGCTGCGATGAAATACTTCATTCTTGGCGCACTGGCTTCCGGCTTGTTGTTGTATGGCATGTCCATGCTGTATGGCGCGACTGGTTCGCTGCAATTGGGGGCGGTGTCCCATGCAATTCAATCGGGCATGACTCAATCTGGCGGTGCGAATAAAACGCTGCTGGTATTCGGGCTGGTGTTTGTGGTTTCAGGCCTGGCCTTCAAGCTTGGCGTGGTGCCATTCCATATGTGGCTGCCGGATGTGTATCACGGTGCGCCGACTGCGATGACGATGTTGATCGGATCGGCACCTAAATTCGCCGCGTTTGCTTTTGTTGCACGCATCCTGGTCGAAGGCTTGCAACCGCTGGAGCACCAATGGTCGGGCATGTTGATTATCCTGGCGATTGCCTCCATGGCACTCGGCAACATCACCGCGATCGCGCAAACCAACCTCAAGCGTATGTTCGCCTACTCAACCATCGCGCACATGGGCTTCTTGCTGCTGGGCTTTATCAGCGGTGGCATAGAGGGCTATGGCTCAGCTATGTTCTACGCTGTGGTTTACGTGCTGATGTCGCTGGGCGCTTTCGGTATGATCATGCTGCTGTCCAGGGAAGGCTTCGAGGCTGATGCCCTCAGCGATTTCAAAGGCCTCAATCAGCGTAGTCCATGGCTCGCCTTCATGATGTTGTTGCTGATGTTCTCCATGGCCGGGGTTCCTCCCACCGTGGGTTTTTACGCAAAATTTTCGGTGCTGAATGCTGTCGTGCAAACCGGCCACATCTGGCTGGCGGTCGTGGCCGTTTTGTTTTCGCTGATCGGTGCGTTCTACTACCTGCGCATCGTCAAGTTAATGTATTTCGACGCGCCGGAAAGTCACGCGCCGATTATCTTCGCACCGGACACTACGTTGTTG
Organism: Gallionella sp.; assembly: GCA_025350405.1. Lineage (GTDB taxonomy): Bacteria > Pseudomonadota > Gammaproteobacteria > Burkholderiales > Gallionellaceae > Gallionella. Next base: position 36,239 of record JANXXX010000073.1, on the reverse strand, counting down.
GTCAGCGTGAATGGTTTTGGCGTGTTGTTGCTGGGTTTGCTGCCCGGTACGTTGATGTCGGTTTGCGCGGTATCCGTCCAGCAATCTTTGCTGTTGCACTGATCACCCTTGTGCTACTGAAAGGACTCCCACCGACGGCGGGAGTTTTTGTCGGAGCGTCAGTTCCATTTTAATAGCGTTCGGAGATTGAACCATAGCGGCGTTGATGGCAGAATCCTACAATGGGTATTGAATAAGGCACTTCATGATCAGAAAATCGGGTGGCTTGGTGGTTGTTCTGGCGGGGCTGACCCTGTGTGTAGCGGCGTTTTTTTTCTGGTATTCGATTCCCGGTCAGCGTGAATCGCAAGACAGTCGCGGGCAAGATGATGAGCGCATTGATGGGCGGGAGCCGATCACCCCGATCCCGCTCGAATTGAGGCTGGATAAGCGCAAGGTTGCGCTGGGACGGCGCTTGTTTTACGATCCGCAGTTTTCCCACGATAGCAAGATTTCCTGTTCGACCTGCCATGATCTGGCCAAGGGTGGAGCGGATGGCTTGCCGTTCCCGATCGGAATCGGCAAAAAGCCGGGCAAGATCAATACGCTGTCTGTGTTCAACAGCGGTTTCAATTTCAGATTGTTCTGGGATGGTCGAGTAGTAACACTGGAAGATCAGATCGAGTTCCCATTGCAGCATTCCGCTGCAATGTCGGCGACGTGGCCGGAAGTCATCGCCAAGCTGGAGAAGGATACCGCTTATCGCCGTGATTTTGCGGCCATTTATCCGAAAGAGATCAAGCCAGCAAACGTCAAGGATGCGCTTGCCACCTTTGAGCGTTCCTTGATCACGCTGAATGCAAAATTCGATCGTTATTTGCGCGGCGACCTGCAGGCCCTGGATCATGACGAGCTGGCCGGTTATGAGCTGTTCAAAAAACTTGGCTGCATCAGTTGCCACCAGGGCAGGAATGTGGGCGGTAACATGTATGAGAAGCTCGGTGTGGTCGGCAATTATTTTGTGGATCGCGGTAACGTACAGGAGGCGGATTTCGGCCGCTACAACATCACCGGAAATGAGGATGACCGCTACGAATTCCGGGTGCCGTCATTGCGTAATGTGGCGCTGACCGCGCCTTATTTTCACGACGCCTCAGCTGGAACCCTTGAGCAAGCCGTGCACACGATGGGAAAATATCAGTTGGGAGTGGACCTGAGCGGTGACGAGATCACCAAGCTCGTAAAGTTCCTCAATACTTTGACTGGAATATATGACGAAAAACTTATGTCCGGGCAACCGCAAGGCGAGACAGGAAAATGAGCCGATTTATCAAAAGCCGACTGGTCGCAGGGAGTATTTGGCATCTGATTATTGGTGTCATCGCAGTAGCCGGATTGCTATTCATGTTTATCAAGGCGCAGCCAGTTGACCCGGTTACGCACAATTCCCTGACTAGGGATCTGCGCGAGCTGCAAGCGCGCGATATCGAGTTGGGGGAGGCTATATTGCAGCACCATTACCGCTTGTTGCATAACTATGATGGAGTGGTCGGGATCATGCAGCGCATGCAGACGCTCTGCGCAAACCTGGACACGTATCAGCAAAATGGTACGCTGCCGGATATGCCGGAGTTCAGGCAAGAGTTGAATGCAGTGAAGCAACGGATCAAGCAGAAGGCGGTCGATCTTGAGGAATTCAAATCTGATAACGCGGTGCTGAAGAACTCATTCATTTATTTGCCGCGCATGGTTAATAATGTGCTGGAACAGATAGCCTTCGATAACATAGCGTGGCATGAGGCATTCGAAGTCCTGCTGCGCGATGCTCTGATAATGCCCGTCAATCAAAGTGATCGCGCGCATGAAGATCTGCAACATACCATCGCCATGATCGATGGGATTATTCCCGCCATGCCTGGCAACATAAGACCGTCGGCATGGTTGGCGTCACGCCATGCCAAGCTGATACTGGAGCATGAAAATCTCATCGCGGGTCTGTTCGAGCCGCTCAGTTCGCACGGGAAAAATCATGTGGGCACCAAGCTTGAGCAGCTTTACCTGGACCATTATCAGGCGCAGCAACTTTTAGCTTCCCGTTACCGCCTGTTCCTGTTCCTGTCAGCGATGCTGATGCTGGGCTATGCCGTTTATGCTTACTATCGAATGCGGGATGAAGAGCAGCAGTTGCGCATTGCCGCCACGGCTTTTGAGACCCATGAAAGCATCATGATTATCGATCCGGATAGGCATATCTTGCGTGTCAACAGTGCCTTCACACGCTTGACCGGCTATAGTGCCGAGGAGGCGATCGGCCAGACTCCCGACTTGATCAAGTCTGACCGGCACGACGAAGAGTTCTTCAAGGATAGATGGAGAACCCTTGGTAGAGAGGGGTATTGGCAGGGCGAGGTCTGGAACCGGCACAAGAATGGCAATATCTATCCGGTTTGGCTCACCACCACTGCGGTCACTGCGCCCGGCGGTGAGGTGACGCATTATGTTTCGGTGGCAACCGACATCACGCAGCGCAAAGAGTCAGAAGAGAAAATCCATCGGCTTGCCTTCTATGATCCGCTCACCCAATTGCCCAACCGGCGATTGCTGGTGGATCGTTTGCGTCATACCATGACTGCAAGCAGTCGCCAGCAGGATCATGGCGCCATTCTGTTCATTGATCTGGATAATTTCAAGATACTCAACGATACCAAGGGGCATGATGTCGGCGATCAGCTCTTGATTGAAACTGCCCAGCGTCTGCAGGAATGCGTGCGCGGAGCGGATACCGTTGCCCGTTTGGGCGGTGACGAATTTGTCATCATGCTGGAAGGACTGGGTGAGGAAGTTGAGCAAGCGGCAGCCCAGGCGAGGGCTGTGGGGGAAAAGATCCGCAGTTCTTTCAAACGGCCTTGCCGGTTAGGGGAGATCGAATATCACGGCTCATGCAGTATCGGCGTCAGTTTGTTTGGCGACCACGAAACTACCGTGGACGAACTGCTCAAACGGGCCGATACCGCGATGTACGAGGCTAAGGCGTCCGGCCGGAATGCGCTGCGATTCTTTGATCCATCGATGCAGGCCGTGCTTGAAAAACGCTCCTCGCTTGAGGTCGACCTGCGCCTTGCGCTTGCCCAGCAGCAATTTGAGCTGTTCTATCAGATACAGGTGAATTCCGATAATCACCCCCTCGGTGCCGAAGTGCTGTTGCGCTGGAAACATCCGCAGCGGGGAATCGTGTTGCCGTTGGAATTCATTGCATTGGCGGAGGAGAACGGGTTGATCCTGCCCATCGGCCTGTGGGTGTTGGAAACCGCCTGCACCCAGATCAAGGCGTGGGAAGCGAATCCACTGGCATGTGAATTGCAGCTTGCCATCAACGTGAGCGCGCGCCAGTTCCACCAGCCAGACTTTGTTTCGCAAGTGCGCGAGGTGCTGCTAAAGACCGGTGCCGCGCCGAGCCTGCTCAAGCTCGAACTGACCGAAAGCGTGGTGCTGGACAACATCAATGACACCATCGCCAAAATGCATGACTTGAAGCAGATCGGTGTGAGATTCTCGATGGACGATTTTGGCACGGGGTATTCATCGCTGTCTTACCTGACGCAACTTCCGCTGGACCAGTTGAAGATAGACCGCTCTTTCGTGCGCAACATCGGCACAAAATCCACTGATGCGGTGATTGTGCAGACTATCATCGGCATGGGCAACAGTCTGGGAATGGAAGTGATCGCCGAAGGGGTGGAAACAGCTGCGCAATGTGCATTCTTGAATCATGCCGGTTGTTTCGTCTATCAAGGATATTTGTTCAGCAAACCGGTGCCATTGGAGGAGTTCGAGAAGGTGGTCCTGATCGGTGGTTTCGCGCGAGATCAGGCTACGACGTAAAGCCATACCTCGCAGCACGATTTTGAAGGCAGTGGGTTTTGCGGTATCATCGCGCCCCATGACCAAGTACATCTTTATCACCGGCGGCGTTGTTTCTTCCTTGGGGAAGGGCATCGCCGCCGCGTCGCTTGCGGCTATCCTCGAATCGCGCGGGCTGAAGGTGACGATGCTCAAGCTCGACCCCTATATCAACGTCGATCCCGGCACGATGAGCCCGTTCCAGCACGGTGAAGTGTTCGTCACCGAGGACGGTGCGGAGACCGATCTTGACCTGGGGCATTATGAGCGCTTCATTTCCGCGAAGATGCGCAAGGCCAACAACTTCACCACCGGGCAAATCTACGACAGCGTGATCCGCAAGGAACGGCGCGGCGAGTATCTGGGCAAAACAGTGCAGGTGATCCCGCATATCACCAACGAGATTCAGGCCTTTGTCGAACGCGGCGCGGCGGCTTCGCATGAGGGCAACGCCGATGTGGCGATTGTCGAGATCGGCGGCACGGTCGGCGACATCGAGTCGCTGCCGTTCCTCGAGGCCGCGCGGCAGATGGGCCTGCGCCTGCGCCGCCATCAGGTCGCGTATGTGCATCTCACCTTGGTGCCTTATATCGTCACAGCGGGCGAATTGAAAACCAAACCTACGCAACACAGCGTGCAGAAGCTGCGCGAGATCGGCATTTTCCCGACCGCATTGATCTGCCGCGCCGACCGGCCGATTCCCGATGACGAGCGCGCCAAGATTTCGCTGTTCTCCAATGTGCGCGAAGAAGCGGTGATTTCGATGTGGGACGTGGACAGCATTTACAAAGTGCCTCAAATGCTCAATCTGCAAGGTCTGGATCGCATCGTGTGCGAAGAGCTGAATCTGGATCTGCCGCCTGCCGATCTGTCGGTGTGGGCGAAGCTGGTGACTGCGCTGGAAAATCCGCAGCACCAGATCACCATCGGCATGGTCGGCAAGTATGTCGATCTGACCGAATCCTACAAATCGCTGATCGAGGCGTTGCGCCACGCCGGGATACATACCCAGACCAGGGTGAATATCGAGTACATCGATTCGGAAGCACTGGAATCGACCAGCATGCAAGGCCTGGAACACTTCGACGCGATACTGGTGCCGGGTGGGTTCGGCAAGCGCGGCACAGAAGGAAAAATTTCCGCGATCCGTTTTGCGCGCGAAAATAAAGTGCCGTATCTGGGCATCTGCCTCGGCATGCAGTTGGCGGTGATCGAATATGCACGGCATGTTGCGGGCATGAGCGACGCAAACAGCACCGAATTCAATCTGGAAACCGAGCATCCGGTGGTTGCACTGATCACCGAATGGCTGGACCGCGACGGCAAGGTGGCCTTGCGCAGCAGCGATTCCGATCTGGGCGGAACCATGCGCCTCGGTTCGCAGCGTTGTCCAATCAAGTCCGGCACACTGGCGCAAAAAATTTACGGCGACGAGGTGAATGAGCGGCATCGTCATCGTTATGAAGTCAACAACCATTACGTGCCTGCGCTGGAAAAATCCGGGCTGATCATTTCCGCGCACACGCCCAGCGAGAATTTGCCGGAGATCATGGAATTGCCGCAGGCTATGCACCCGTGGTTTGTCGGCGTGCAGTTCCATCCCGAGTTCACTTCCACGCCGCGCACCGGGCATCCGTTGTTCAAGGCCTTTGTCGAAGCTGCGTTGCAACGTCAGAAAACTATTACTTCAGAAAGAGTGGCAGCATGAAGCTATGTGGATTCGAGGTTGGCCTGAACCAGCCGCTGTTCCTGATTGCCGGGCCGTGCGTGATCGAGTCACAGCAAATGGCGCTTGATACCGCCGGCAAGTTGAAAGAAATCTGTAACGAGTTAAAGATAAACTTCATCTACAAGTCTTCGTATGACAAAGCCAACCGTAGTTCCGGCAAATCGTTCCGCGGCTTTGGCCTGGAAGCCGGACTAAAGATTCTCGCCGAGGTGAAGAAGCAAATCGGCGTGCCGGTGTTGACCGATGTGCACAGCATCGAAGAAATCGCGGTGGTCGCGGCGGTGGTGGATGTGCTGCAAACGCCGGCGTTCCTGTGCCGTCAGACCGATTTCATTCACGCCGTGGCACGCTGCGGCCGCCCGGTGAACATCAAGAAGGGGCAGTTTTTGTCGCCGTGGGATATGCAGAACGTGGTGGAGAAAGCGCGCGAGGCCAGCGGTGCAGACAACATCATGGTGTGCGAACGCGGCGCGTCATTCGGTTACAATAATCTGGTGTCGGATATGCGCTCGCTGGCGGTGATGCGCAACACCGGTTGTCCGGTGGTGTTCGATGCCACGCACTCGGTGCAGTTGCCGGGCGGGCAGGGCACGGTCAGCGGCGGACAGCGCGAGTTCGTGCCGGTGCTGGCGCGTGCGGCGGTGGCGGCGGGGATTTCCGGCTTGTTCATGGAAACGCATCCGAATCCGTCCAAGGCTTTATCGGATGGGCCGAACGCATTTCCGCTCGGGCATTTGCAGGATTTGTTAAAGACTTTGAAGGTGCTGGATGCAACCGTCAAGCAACAAGGATTGATCGAAGAAAAAATCGATTTAAAGAACGTTTAAAGAAAGCATAAGGAAAAAAGTATGAGCGCAATTGTTGATGTGATCGCCCGCGAGATTCTGGATTCGCGCGGCAACCCTACCGTGGAAGCGGACGTATTGTTGGAGTCCGGTGTGATGGGCCGCGCTGCCGTGCCGTCCGGTGCATCGACCGGCGAGAAGGAGGCGATCGAGTTGCGCGATGGCGACAAGCAACGCTATCTGGGCAAGGGCGTGTTGAAGGCGGTGGAATTTGTGAATACCGAGATCGCCGAAGCGATCATCGGCCTGGATGCTGCCGAGCAAGCCTTCATCGACCAAACCATGATCGATCTGGACGGTACGGAAAACAAATCGCGTCTCGGCGCGAATTCGATCCTGGCGGTGTCGATGGCAGTGGCGCGCGCTGCCGCCGAAGAAAGCGGTTTGCCGCTGTACCGTTACCTGGGCGGTTCCACCAAGATGTCGATGCCGGTGCCGATGATGAACATCATCAACGGCGGTGCGCATGCCAACAATAACATCGACATGCAGGAATTCATGATCATTCCGGTCGGCGCGCCCAGCTTCCGCGAGGCCGTGCGCTATGGAGCGGAAGTTTTCCATGCGCTGAAAAAATTGATCGACGAAAAAGGTATGCCAACGACTGTGGGCGACGAGGGCGGTTTTGCACCGAATTTGCCCAGCAACGAAGCGGCACTGAAATTGATCGTCGAAGGCATCGAAGCCGCCGGGTATGTGCCGGGCGAAGATGTGGCGATCGGCGTGGATTGCGCCAGTTCCGAGTTCTACAAGGATGGCTTGTACCATCTCGAATCCGAAAAGCTGAAGCTGACTTCGGCGCAGTTCGTCGATTACCTCGCCAACTGGACCGACAAGTATCCTTTGATCAGCATCGAAGACGGCATGAGCGAACACGATTGGCCCGGCTGGAAGCTGCTGACCAAGCGCTTGGGCAAGACCATCCAGATCGTCGGCGACGATGTGTTCGTCACCAACACCAAGATTTTCCGCGAAGGCATCCGTCAGGGGCTGGGTAACTACATCCTGATCAAGATTAACCAGATCGGCACGCTCACCGAAACCTTCGCTGCTATCGAGATGGCCAAGCGCGCCGGTTATACCGCCGTGATCTCGCATCGCTCCGGCGAGACCGAGGACAGCACCATTGCCGACATCGCCGTGGCCACCAACGCGCTGCAGATCAAGACCGGCTCGATGTCGCGCTCGGATCGCATGGCGAAATACAACCAGCTGTTGCGCATCGAAGAAGATTTGGGCGACATGGCATCTTATCCGGGACGCGACGCGTATTACCAGTTGGGCTGATGCGTGCGGTTACACTGATACTGATCGTTCTGCTGCTGTTGTTGCAGTATCCGCTGTGGCTGGGCAAGGGCAGTTGGTTGAAAGTGTGGGATTTGAACCGTCAGGTCGAGGCGCAGCAGCGAGTCAATCAGCAGGCCAAAACGCGCAACGCGCTGCTGGACGCCGAAGTACGCGACCTCAAGCAGGGCACGGCCGCTATTGAGGAGCGTGCACGCAGCGAGCTGGGCATGATCAAACGCGACGAAGTGTTCTATCAAGTTTTGGAAACATCAGCAGATCAAACATCCAGGAAGCCGACAATAATAACCCCGGCTGCCGCTGTTCCTGGTCGTTAGCTGCCCTAGCCGGCCAGCCCCACATAGACATTCTGCACGTCATCATCCGCATCAATCGCTTCCAGAAACGCTTCAACCTCTTCGCGTTCGGCGTCGCTCAGCACGACCGGATTTTTTGGCCGGTAACCTAACTGGGCAGACTGTACGGTAAATCCATGCGCTGGCAGCGCGCGGCAAACCGCATCCAGATCGGTTGGGTCAGTGAGAAACAGCGTTGCGCCTTCTTCGGCGGGTTCGAAATCCTGTGCGCCGGCTTCGATGGCTGCAAGCTCCGCGTCTGCTCCTTTGGCATTGGGTGTCGCTTCGATCATCCCCTGATAATCGAAATCCCAGGCGACCGAACCCGATGCGCCAAGCTGCCCCTTGCGAAACAGCACGCGGATGTTGGAGAGCGTGCGATTGATGTTATCCGTCAGGCACTCGACGATCACCGGCACCCGATGCGGCGCAAAACCCTCGTAGGTAAGCCGTTCCAGGCTGGTCCCTTCGTCGATCAGGCCGGCGCCTTTCTTGATCGCGCGCTCCAGCGTTTCGCGGGGCATGGATGCTTTCTTGGCCTGCTCCACCACCAAGCGCAAACGCGGATTCATGTCCGGATCGGCTCCGGCGCGCGCGGCGACCATGATTTCCTTGGACAGCTTGCCGAAGATGCGGCCCTTCGCGTTCGCTGCGATTTCTTTGTGTCTGGCTTTCCACTGAGCGCCCATATCAATTCTCTATTTTTTTCGTGTTTATAAAATCGGCTTGGGTAAATCCCCAGGCGCGTATCTTGCCTTAAGTGCCGGGAGGCATCAATCTCGAATGGTGGCTTCGATGAAGCCGCCGCTCGCTATTTGTTCCAACACCCAAAAGGATCAGGCTTTTTTGAGTAACGCCTCAAACTGCTCGATCGGCACCGGCCTGCCAAGCCTGCACATTATTGTGATTGATTAACCTTAACAATGCCTTGCATCACCCGCAAACATTGTCAAACAGCTACTGACAGCGCATAAATACAAGTGCTCGATTTTGACATGGTTACGTTTTGGCTACAGTGAAGACCCGCTTCGCGCAATCGGTATATTTTTAAGCGTGACGTTCCATTTATGAGAGGGTATTTATTATATTATGCAGGATAGTTTAGTGCTGCAACCGGAAGTTCACCTGTCAGCATTACCTCGTTATGTAAGGCAATGTTGGGCTTTTTCAGACTAAACCTTGAACACCTCAACCGCGCCCTTCACCTGTGCCGCCTTGCCCTCCAAATCATGCGCAAGGTTCAATAAACTTTTTGCCGCGCCGGAATTTTCTTCGGACATCTGCGCCACGCGCTCGGTATTCTTGGCTAGGTCGGTCGAAGCGACATTTTGCTCGACCATCGCCGAAGAAATGTCTTCTATGACGTTTGCCACCTCGCCAAAGCTTTTTTGGATGTTGGTGATGGAGGTTTGCGCAGTCTCCGCATCGATCACTCCCTGGCGCGTAGTTATTACCACCTTGCCCATGCTGCCCAGCGTCTGACTAACTACTTCGCTGATCTTGCTGGACATCTGATTGATCTCATTAGTGGCATTGCTGGTGCGTTCGGCAAGCTTGCGCACCTCATCCGCCACCACCGCAAAACCGCGGCCTTGTTCACCAGCACGCGCCGCTTCTATCGCCGCGTTCAATGCCAGCAGGTTGGTCTGGTCGGCAATCTCCTTAATGACCTTCACCACATCAATAATACGCGTAGCTTCCTCACCAAGACGCGAGACTTCGCCTGATGCCGTCTCGATTCCCTGCGCGGTCAGCAGCAAGCCGGTTACGGTTTTGTGCACTACTTGCGCGCCCTGTTCGGCTCCGCTGCGCGAGGCATCCGCAATTCGTTTGGCATTGCCGCCTTGGTCGTTGATGTGCGCGGTTGACACGCTCATTTCTTCAATTGCTGATGCCATGCTGCTCACCGCATCAGACTCTTGATTCACGTTTTCGGCAATCTGACTGGCGGCTAAAGCAAGTGCACGCGCCATGTCCTCGACCTGATTGGCCTGATCCTTGACCTTGGCGATCATATCGCGCAGGCTTGTTTGCATCTGGTAGGCATGTGCTAACAGGCTGTCCGCCACAAGTTTATTAGCTGGGTGCAGCAACAAGTTGCCAGAGGCCATGGTTTTAACAACATTCAAAACTTCTTGCGGGTCGCCACCCAATTGTTGGGCAACCGAGCGAACAAACAGGATGGATACAGCAATGAGCAATACTATGGAAACAAGTGCAACGATGGCTATGATATTGCGGTGGGCATTGAACTGCTTATCGATTGTTGTCACAGCGTCAGCAGAATTTTTTTCGTTAGTTTTCTGAAAATTCGCTCTCAATTCATTAATCATTCTAAGTAGCGGCCTATCTATCCCTTTGACTTTGCTATCTGAATCGGCCGTGTTGACATGGGCTTTGATTTGAGTCAAATATTTTTCACTTACTTTTTTATGTTCAATGTTGGCTTTTTCCAGACCTTCCAGAAAAACGGCAAAAGATGGATTTTCTGTCACCATCTTATGCATCGCATCCTTGGCAGCTACGTAATGGGATTGGAAATTATCGACCTGGTCGGTGAATTCATCTGTAGACTTTTCTTTTTCTTCAGGGTCTGCGCCACGCAGCCAAACATCTTTGGCTGACTTTGCTTCTCTTATGACGGCAAGGTTCATGTTGTCCATTCGAACCATCACGGCAGCTTCCTCATTCCCATTCATGATGCTGTGCTTGTTCTGTCCGGACAAGTCTGCCAATTGGATTAAACTAAAGACAAGCACTCCGACAAGCAGCGCCAAAGAAACCGCTTGCACTGCAATGATTTTCTGTTTAAGTGTTAAATTTTCTAACAAGACCACGTCCCCCTGTTTTATTCGCTATGCCCTTGCGCCATAATGAATGACGCAAGGGCGGGGCTTATTTATATTACGAACCGCACTTGTTGAATTCCGCCTCGCGTTCCGCATAATCCAAGCAATGATCCGTTCCGCCTGCCTTATTCAGGACGGGCTTGCCATTAAAGGTTGCGCTAATGAACTTGCTCTTGGTGATATCGAGCCGGTCATTTGCGCATGCCGCTACAGCTTTCACGCGACAGGCTTCCGCAGTATCGGCAGCAGCTGATTTAACGCAAGATGCCTTGCCATCGCATTTTTTAAAACTGATTTCCTCTTTTCCAGGGCATGCCGTGCGTGTGTAGTTCAGGTCGCAGCCTGCAATGGCCTGAGTTCCGTCGAGACATAAGAACAATGCTGCCAATACTAGCGAAATATATTTCATGGACTTCTCCTTGTTTTAGAAATTAAATCCCCCATACCATCTGGAGGTCATTAAGCTTATAATTGATAACTTTTTTTGTCTACGTAGAAATACGTATATTCATACAATTATGACCGCAATGGATTGTTTTATTCAATGGAATTGAGGCACTAAAGGCGCTTATTAACGAAGCTGAGGGTTTTATGCTTTAAAGAGGGCTGGCAAAGAAGATTTCCGCTGGCACGACTTATGGCATACGTGAGCAAGCCGGACTGTTCAAAACGGTGTTACTGTTTTTGAGGTGCAACATTTTGGTGGCTGGTCAAGCAGTCGGAGGGTTGAACGATATGCACATTTATCGTCTGCCCATTTGGCGGCTGCCGCTAATTAGCTAGATGCCATTAGTTACGTTTCAGCTACGGCTGATGTTTTTCAGGCGGGGGATGTATCGCTGTAACCATTACTGCGATTGGTCAACACTAAGAAAGAACGGTTTTGTAAATACTGCAGTCGCGGTTCATATAATTGTGTACGCGCCATCTTTATTTGTTGCGATACGACTTTATTTTGTACCATTATTACTTGCTGAAACCGGATAACCGTTCCGCCGCGCGCACAGTATTCGCCATCAGCATGGTGATGGTCATTGGCCCGACGCCGCCGGGCACCGGGGTGATGTAGCCGGCCACTTCCTTCACGCTGGCAAAATCCACATCGCCGACCAGTTTGCCTTCCGCGTTGCGATTGATGCCGACGTCGATTACGACCGCACCTGGCTTGACCATCTTGCCGGTGATGAAGTTAGCCTTGCCCACCGCCGCGACCAGTATGTCGGCATCGCGAGTGTGTTTGGCGAGGTCTACGGTCTTCGAGGTGCAGATCGTCACGGTAGCATTCTTGTGCAGCAGCAGTAGTGCCATCGGTTTGCCGACAATATTGCTGCGTCCCACGATCACGGCGTGTTTGCCTTCGATCGCGATACCAGTTTTTTCCAGCAGCACCATCACGCCGTAGGGCGTGCATGAGGGGAACGGTGTTTCGCCGGTCACCAGCGCGCCGACATTTTTTTCGTGAAAACCGTCCACGTCCTTGTCCGGGTTGATCGCTTCGATGACTTTGTGCGCATCCAGATGTTTGGGCAGCGGCAGTTGCACCAGGATGCCGTGTATTTTCGGATCGCTATTCAACGCGGCGATCTCGGCCAGCAGTTCGGCCTCGGAAATATCGCTGCCCAGTTCGATGTGTTTTGAATACATCCCCAGCTCGGCGCAGGCTTTGACTTTATTTGCGACATACACCTTGGAGGCGGGGTCGTTGCCGACGATGACTGCCGCCAAGCCCGGTGTCACGCCGCGCGCTTTCAACGCATCGGCGCGCACCTTCCATTCGGCGCGCACCTGCTGCGCGATGGTCTTGCCGTCTATGATCTGTGCAGTCATCTCTCCCCCTTAAGATTTTTTGTAAGCGGCGATGCCCCTCATGATTTCAGCGTGGGCTGCTTCAACACCTTCCCAACCTTTGATCTTGACCCACTTGCCCGGCTCCAGCGCCTTGTAGAGCTCAAAGAAATGTTTGACTTGTTCCAGCGTGATTTCGGGCAGGTCTTTGTAAGTCAGCACATTGTGGTACAGCGGGGTGAGTTTGTCGGTCGGCACCGCGATGATTTTGGCATCGCCGCCGCCTTCGTCTTCCATGCTCAGCATGCCGACCGGGCGGCACGGGATGATGGCGCCATGCACGATAGGGAAGGGGGTGACCACCAGCACGTCTACCGGGTCGCCGTCGTCGGCGATGGTTTCCGGGATGAAGCCATAGTTGCAGGGATAGCGCATCAGCGAGCCGATAAAACGATCCACCACCAGCACGCCGGAGGCCTTGTCCACTTCGTACTTCACCGGGTCGGCATGTTTGGGGATCTCGACGATGACGTTGCATTCGTAGGGTAGATTGTCGCCGGGGCGGACATTTAACAGGCTCATACAGCTTCCTTGAGATTAAAAAGTCGGCAATTATAAGCGATGCGGGACTAAGTCGCGAAACCATATTCGGTTTAGAATGCAACGAGTTCAACCCAGGGAGATGATGCTATGGCAACGCAAGGAAAGTTGGTCGGCAAAATGGTAATCGGGCAATCGGGCGGTCCTACGGCAGTGATCAATCAATCACTGGTAGGCGCGGTGCTGGCGGCGCGCAAGCAGCCCAACATAACTGGCATCCTCGGCGCGCGTCACGGCATCGCCGGTATCATGAAAGAAGATTTTATCGACTTGACCAAGCAGAGTGTCGAGCAACTCGAACTGGTCGCCACGACTCCGGCAGCGGCGCTCGGTTCGGTGCGCCTCAAGCCCGGCAAGGCCGAATGCGAGAAAGTGTTCGAGGTGTTCAAGAAAAACGATGTGCGTTATTTCTTCTACATCGGCGGCAACGATTCCGCCGAGACCGCGCACATCATCGCCGAGATGGCGAAGGAAGCGAATTACGATTTCTGCACCGTGCACATACCCAAGACCATAGACAACGATCTGAAAGTCAACGACCATTGCCCAGGCTTTGCGTCCGCCGCGCGTTTCGTGGCACTGGCCTTCATGGGCGACGACCGCGACAACCGCGCCTTGTCGGGCATCAAGGTCAACGTGGTGATGGGGCGCAGCGCCGGTTTCCTGACCGCCGCATCCGCGCTGGCGCGCCAGGCGCCTGACGATGGCCCGCATCTGATCTACCTGCCGGAGCGTGTGTTCGATGTCGAGAAATTCAAACAGGATGTGCGCGCTGCGGTGGCGAAATACGGCCGCTGCGTGATCGCCGCTTCTGAAGGCATCAGCGATAAAGACGGCAACCCGATCTCGACCAGCGGCGAAAAGGATTCGCATGGCAACATCCAGTTGTCCGGCAGCGGCGCGCTGGGTGACACGCTGGCGGCACTGGTGAAGGAGGCTTTCCCCGGACAGAAGGTGCGCGTGCGTGCCGATACGTTTGGTTATTTGCAACGTTCTTTCCCGACCATCATCTCGCCGATAGATGCGAAAGAGGCGCGCGAGGTCGGCACGGTTGGGGTGAATCACGCCGCCACTACCGGACAGCCCGGCTCTGTGGCGATACGCCGCCTCAGCAGCAAACCCTATTCCAGCGAATGCTTCATCACGCCGTTGTCGACGGTGGCAAAAGTCGCCACCCATATGCAGGATGAATACATCAACGCGGCGGGCAATGACGTGACGCAGGCGTGGCTGGATTATGTTGCGCCGCTGGTGGGGGAATTGCCGAAGATGGGGCGGCTGTAGAACGCAACTGCTGATGAAACGATTGATATGACTACTAGCCATCTGACCAGGTTGGCAAACTACGATAACCAGGTCATTGGTTATACGCTCGCTGATACGGAGTAAAAATGGTGAAAAATCCGGTTGGGACGCGACGTACTGAAAAGTACGTTCCGTTATTGCGCCATTCTATAGTTGGAGGCGAACAGAATAAAATCCATTAATCTTGTTATCTTGATGCGGGTCTCGATTGATTGCGAGGTTAGGGTACGACTACACTACGAATTTCGCAGGCCATTCCCGACACAATGATTTTGTCCCAGTTGCAGATATATTCTTTATTTAGTCCGATGCTGGATGAGGGATAGATGTTGCAGTATGGAATCTCCAGGATTGCAATGGCCTTGCTTCCCCGGTACATGATGATTTTGTGCGTGGTGATGTTCGACCAATTTGTTACGTCACTTAAGTCGGCACAAGCAGCCCAAGCAAATGAACTCGTGAGTCCATAGGCCAGCGAAACAAGAAGGCAGGCAATCTTTCTCATATTCTCCCTTTGACCAGCACTCAACCTGAAGCAGGCACGCTTATGAAACCCCTTTTTATGGAACGATATAGAGCAGGCTAATATCATTCCATCAAACCAATCCTTAGATTAAGGATGGCGGGTATCCTGTTCAAATTATTATTATTATCCAAGCTGAATTCAGGCTGAATTAGACACGTTATTTTATTTTAAGGCAAGGCCCATTTGGTCACGCCATTGGGTCACGATAAGCGGGTAGAGGCGATGGCGTTTGAGAACGATAATGGGCGCGCAAAAAAAACAGGGCGGAAATTCCGCCCTGTATTTGTTTCGCCTGTTGTTCCGGGCTCGTTTTAATGAAGCAACGGTACGATCATCAGCGCGACAATGTTGATGATCTTGATCAGCGGGTTCACGGCCGGACCTGCCGTGTCCTTGTAAGGATCGCCCACGGTGTCGCCGGTTACGGCGGCCTTGTGTGCTTCCGAACCTTTGCCGCCGAAGTGGCCTTCCTCGATATATTTCTTGGCATTATCCCATGCACCACCGCCAGCGGTCATCGAGATCGCGACGAAAATGCCGGTGATGATAGTGCCGACCAGTACGCCGCCGAGCGCTTGTGCGCCGAGTGTCAGGCCGACGATCACGGGTACGGCGATGGGAAGCAGCGATGGGACAATCATTTCCTTGATTGCGGCCTTGGTCAGCATGTCCACGCAAGTGCCGTATTCAGGTTTGCCGGTGCCTTCCATGATGCCGGGAATTTCCTTGAACTGGCGGCGCACTTCCACGACCACCGATCCGGCGGCGCGTCCGACCGCTTCCATACCCATCGCGGCGAACAGGTAAGGCACCATGCCGCCGATGAACAGGCCGATGATGACCATGTGGTTGGACAGGTCAAAGGTAGTGACCACGCCCCCCATCTTGGCTTGCAAAGCGTGAGTGTAGTCGGCGAATAACACCAGCGCGGCCAAGCCGGCTGAGCCGATCGCGTAACCTTTGGTGACGGCCTTGGTGGTGTTTCCCACTGCATCCAGCGCATCGGTGATCTTGCGCACGTCTGGCGGCAGTTTGGACATTTCTGCAATGCCGCCAGCGTTGTCGGTGATCGGGCCATAAGCATCCAGCGCCACGATAATGCCGGCCATCGACAGCATCGAGGTCGCGGCGATCGCGATGCCATACAGTCCGCCCAGATGGTAAGCCCCCCAGATCGCCAGACACACGACCAGCACCGGAGCGGCGGTGGCCTTCATCGACACGCCCAGACCGGCGATCACATTGGTGCCGTGGCCGGTGGTAGAAGCTTCGGCGATATGGCGCACCGGCGCATATTCAGTGGCAGTGTAGTACTCGGTGATCCATACCATCGCTGCGGTCAAGGCCAGCCCGATCAGCGTGGCATAGTACAGATGCCGCGACGAAACCAGCACGCCGTCTATCGTCACGCCATTGCCCAGCATCATCGTGGTGATCGGATAAAAGGCGATCGCCGCCAGTACTGCAGAGACGGTCAGGCCGCGATACAGCGCGTTCATGATCTTGCCGCCCTCGCGCGCCTTGACGAAGAAGGTGCCGACGATGGAGGCGATGATCGAGAAACCGCCCAGCACCAGCGGATAGATCACCGCTTCTGGCGAACCGGTGATCAACAGGCCGCCCAACACCATGGTGGCGATGATAGTCACTGCATAAGTTTCAAACAGGTCGGCCGCCATGCCGGCGCAGTCGCCAACGTTGTCACCGACGTTGTCGGCGATCACCGCCGGGTTGCGCGGATCATCTTCCGGGATGCCGGCCTCGACTTTACCGACCAGGTCGGCACCAACGTCAGCGCCTTTGGTGAAGATGCCGCCGCCAAGACGGGCAAAGATCGAGATCAGCGAACCGCCGAAGGCCAGACCCACCAGCGCATGCGTTGCCTCAACGTCGCTTGCACCCATCATCTTGGTCAGGAAAGCGTAATAGCCTGCCACGCCGAGCAGACCCAGGCCAACCACCAGCATGCCGGTGATTGCACCGCCTTTGAAGGACACGTTCAATGCTGCGTTCAGGTTTTCTTTCGCTGCTTCAGCAGTGCGCACATTGGCGCGCACCGACACGTTCATGCCGATATAGCCGGTCAGACCAGATAGGATCGCACCGATGGCGAAGCCGACAGCGGTCGGCCATTTCAGCGTGACCAGAATGACGACGAATAGAATCACGCCGACGATGCCGATCGTGGTGTATTGACGATTCAGGTAGGCAGAAGCGCCTTCCTGGATCGCTGCGGCGATGCCGCGCATTTTTTCGTTACCGGCGGACTTGCCCAGTATCCATTGGATAGAAAACACACCATACGCGATTGCAACTATGGCACATAACAATGCAAATAAAAGACCACCTGACATGATTACCCTCCCTGATAGATAAATCAACTAAGCACCCAGATATTCCAAACGCCCTAAAGAGCATTCACTAGCAATTTCAGGTGCTAGGATACTGTGGATTTTGGCTGGTGGCATAACTTTTTTTCCGGCGTCAATCTTTAATGCGCGATATGGATATTCTGTGCGCCTTCAATGCTGTGGAGTAAACGGCATATACCGAAGCAGGCCAGCCTTGCCGGCACGATGAATTCCTGGCCACTATGGTTGATGTGCGGTGCCAAGTCCCGTTAGGTAGCGGGTCATAAGTTCGACGTAATGCGCCGTGTTGGCGTATAGCGCGGCGATTTCTGCTTCGGTCAAAGTCCTGATGACTTTTCCGGGAGAACCTAGCACCAGCGAGTTATCAGGAATCATCCGGCCTTCAGTGATCAGCGTGTTTGCACCGATCAGACAGTTTTTGCCGATGATACTGTGGTTGAGTATGGTTGCTTTGATGCCGATCAGGCTGCCTTCACCTATCGTGCAGCCATGCAACATGGCCTGATGCCCCACGGTCACATTGGCAGCGACCGTGAGGGGTGTGCCGGGGTCGGTGTGCAGCACTGCGCCATCCTGGATGTTGCTGTTAGCGCCGATGTGGATCGGTTCATTGTCGCCTCGTAGCACCGCGTTGAACCATATGCTGACGTTATTTTCCAGAATGACGGAACCGATGACCGAGGCATTGTCGGCAACGAAATGTTTTTCGCCTCGCAGTTCGGGGATGCGTTCGCCCAGGCGGTATAGCATGGCTAGCTTTTCGTCAGGGCCGCCGCACCGGCGGACGCGATTTGCCCATCCTGGGGCGAGCGCACGCCGCTGATTCCCAAGCCGCCCACGACGATCCCATCCAGCAACAGCGGCACCCCGCCTTCGGCAGGGATCACGCCGGGCAGCGCGAGATGGATCAATCGGCCGCCCTGCACGGCATCCTCGGAGGATTTGGTCGGGCGTTGAAAAGCCACGGCTGCGTGGGCTTTTTTGATTGCGGTTTCCAAACTGCCAAACTGGGTGTCGTGGTTGCGTTGCAGATAGAGCAGATGGCCGCCGTCGTCGACCACAGCGATCGTCACACGCCAGTCATTGCGTTGCGCTTCGGCTTGTGCCGCTGTGGCGATGCGCTTGGCATCTTCCAGTGTGAGGACGGGTTTGCTTGCCATCAGCTGTTACCCAGCGCAGTGAAGATCTGATCGCGTATTGTTTCCACGTTACCGACACCGCGGATGCTCACACACTTGGGTGCTTTCGGATCGCCAGACTTTGCCCAAGCTGTGTAGTAATCGACCAATGGTTTAGTCTGGTCGTGGTAGACGGTGAGGCGTTTGATGACGGTATCTTCGATATCGTCTGGACGCTGTACTAATTCTTCGCCGGTGAGGTCGTCCTTGCCTGCCACCTTGGGCGGATTGAACTCAACGTGATAAGTGCGGCCGGAAGGCAGATGCACGCGACGTCCGCTCATACGCTGGACGATTGCACTATCAGCCACTTCGATCTCCACCACGAAATCGATTTGAATGCCGGCATCCTTTATCGCCTGCGCTTGCGGGATGGTGCGCGGGAAGCCGTCGAACAAAAAACCATTGGCACAGTCCGGTTCCTTGATGCGTTCTTTCACCAGGCCGATGATGATGCCATCGGATACCAGGTTACCCGCATCGATCACTTTTTTTGCCGCGATGCCCAGCGGTGTGCCCGCCTTGAACGCCGCGCGCAGCATGTCGCCGGTGGAAATTTGCGGGATGTGATATTTCTCTTTGATGTAATTCGCCTGGGTGCCTTTGCCTGCGCCCGGCGGGCCTAACAATATCAATCTCATTACGTGCCTATCCCTGATTTCATTTGCGATTTATTTGCGCTTCAAATATTTGCCGTGCCGCGTGCAGATCCTGTTCGGTATCCACGCCACCGGGTGGAGCCTGCTCAGCGACGAACACGCCGATTTTGTAGCCATGATACAACGCGCGCAATTGTTCCAGTGCTTCAAAGTGTTCGATCGCTGCCGGAGCAAGCTGCCCATAGGCGCGCAGGAAACCGGCGCGGTAAGCGTAGATGCCGATGTGGCGCAATACCGGCAGACCAGCGGGCAGAGGTTGTTGATGAGCGAACGCATCGCGGGGATAAGGGATAGCCGCGCGGCTGAAATACAGCGCGTTGCCATGTTTATCCAGCACCGTCTTGACGATGTTCGGGTTGCGCATAGCCGTTTCATCGTGGATCGTGTGACAAGCCGTGGCAATCGCACATTCGGGATGATCATGCAGATGCTCGGCCACAGCGCGGATCAGTGCGGGTGGAATCAGTGGCTCGTCGCCTTGCACATTCACCACGATGGTGTCATCCGGCCAACCTTGTTGTTCAACCACCTCGGCGATGCGATCCGTGCCGCTAGTGTGGCTTTCTTTGGTCAAACACGCCTTGAAGCCATGCTCATGCGCAATGTTGGCAATCGCGTGATGGTCGGTGGCGATCCATATCTGTTGCGCGCCGCTTTGTGCCGCTTGTTCTGCAACTCGTACTACCATGGGTTTGCCGGAAATCAGCAACAGCGGCTTGCCTGGCAGGCGCGTGGACGCGTGGCGTGCCGGAATGACGACGTGAAAGTCGGTCATCGAATTTTTTCGATCTCTTCGGCGCTGAGCTTGCGCGCCTCATCGACCAGCATCACCGGAATGTCGTCGGCGATTTTATAGGCCAGGCGGTCAGCCTTGCAGATCAGTTCCTGCGCGGCTTTTTGATAGACCAGCGGAGATTTGCACAACGGGCAAACGAGGATATCAAGCAGTTTGGGATCCATGGGGGGCGATCTTTCGAAGAATTTTATCTAACAGGGCTGGGTCGATTTGGGCATCCACACGCAACACCCAATATCGCGCATCAGCGAATGCGGCGCATTTTACCGCATCTTTTTCAGTCATGAGTATCGCATCGCAAGCAGGGAAGGAGAGGTCGGCTGCGCAGTAAGGATGATGGTCGGGGAAAGCGTGCGGGGTGAAGGGCATGCCAAGTGTATCCAGATGCTGGAAAAATCGCTGCGGATGTCCGATGCCCGCGACGGCATGGATATTTTGGCCATGAAAATAATTTGCAGTGACTTTGTTATCCGGGTCGAGCAGGTTGTAGAACATGTCTCCCGATAAGCGCATTGCATATTGGCCTTCAGCAGCATCTTCTTCGCCATTCACCACCACCACATCCACGGTCTGTAAGCGCGATACCGGTTCGCGCAACGGGCCGGCGGGGAGCATCAAGCCATTGCCGAAGCGGCGTGCCCCATCGATGACCGCGATCTCGACGTCACGCTGCAAGCGATAGTGCTGCAAGCCGTCATCGCACAGCACGACATCGCACTGCGGATGCGCTTGCAATGCGGCGTGGGCAGTGTTGACGCGATCCCGGCCTACCCACACCGGACAGATATTTCGTCGTGCCATCAGCAACGGCTCGTCACCAACTTGCAGAGCGTCGTTGGATGCGCTGACGCATTGTGGTTGTTGCGACGCACCACCGTAGCCGCGACTGACGATGAGCGGATGCCAGCCGCGTGCTATGAGTTGTTCTGCCAATGCCAGCGTGAGCGGGGTTTTGCCGGTTCCGCCGACGCTGATGTTGCCGACCACGATGACAGGCAGCAACAGCCGTTCTTTGGTTAACATGCCGTTTTGATACATTGCGTGACGCAATGCCACCAGTACACGGAAAACCAGGCTGATCGGGAACAGAATCAGATGCAGCGCGGTGATGCGATACCAGTGGTGTTGCAACCAGTGCACTTTATTTTGGCTGGTTCTGAGTGGTGAAAGTGATGCGCCCGTAGCCAGCTCTTCTTGCTGCTTCCATCACGTTTATTACGGATTGATGCGGGGCTTTGGCATCGGCGTTAATGATGATGGTGGGGTCGGTCTGGTTGTCGGCCGCTTCTTTTAAGGAAGCGGCCAATGCGTTTATACCGGTGTAAGGCAGGCCTTTATTGTTGATGGCATAGTGTTCCGAAGCATCCACTGCGACGTTGATGGGTTTTACCTGCGTGCCGCTTGTGGTGCCGCCGGCTTCAGGCAGATTGATCTGCAATTCTGAAAACTTGGCGTAACTGGTGGTCACCATCATAAAAATCAGTATTACCAGCAACACGTCTATCATCGGGATCAGATTGATCTCCGGTTCTTCGCGTCTGCGCCCAAAGCGGAAGTTCATGGTCAATTAACTTGTGCGTTGGTCATGCACGATGCCAACCAGTTTGAGGGCCTGTTGTTCCATCTCGAGAGTAAGGCTATCTACTTGCGAACGGAAGTGGCGGTAGAAGATCATGCTCGGAATCGCCACGATCAGGCCGAAGGCGGTGTTATAAAGTGCAACGGAAATGCCGTGTGCAAGTACCGCCGGGGAGTTGCCTACCGCAGTTTGTGAGCCAAAGATTTCGATCATGCCGACCACCGTGCCGAACAGCCCCAGTAATGGGCTGATGGAGGCAATCGTACCCAAAGTGGTGAGGAAGCGTCCCAAGTCATGTGAGACTGCGCGTCCCGCTTCTTCGATAGATTCTTTCATTATTTCGGGGGAGCTTTTGATGTTCTTCAAGCCTGCAGCAAAAATGCACCCTAGTGACGAGCTGTCGGCAAGTCTGGTTAGCATGCCATCGCTAACGCCGCGTTGCTTGAGTTCCTTGAGCACTTCGTTCAGCAGGTTGGGAGGGGCGATGCGATGGCTGCGCAAAAACATCAAGCGTTCAATGATCAAGCCGCCTGCGATGACGGATGCCAGAACCAAAAACCAGATCGGCCAACCGGCCGCTTCTACTATTGCATACACGCGGATTCTCCAAATGTGCTTAAATTAACAGGCCGCAACTGTATCGTGTCGTATTGAGTTGAGCAACCTTTCTTAGGATTTACTTCAGCACTATTTTGCTAAGCTACCATTTGAAAAGAGTAATTCTATTTACTCACAAAACCTGTGGATAACTTTGTGGATGACTGAGGGAGATAGCCCTCCAAATCAATGTGGCGCAAGGGATTTTGTTACTTCGCCTATTTTTTGAAACTTGATAAATTACAATAAAAACAATATGTTAACGTAAGCTCTAGGTTTTTCTGCTGAGTGAACTGGTGCAAAGCGGCAAATTTCCTTGATGTGTGGATTATTTTGGATTGTCAATATGACTTTTGATCTTTTTTTAGAAGAAAAATCACGTGTTTTTCGAGTCGCAGAACTCAACTTTGCAATCAAGCGGTTGCTGGAAAGTAACGTCCCTTTGTTGTGGGTGCGCGGAGAAATTTCAAATTTAGTCAAGGCTTCTTCTGGTCATTTTTATTTTTCGTTGAAGGACGAGCAAGCACAAGTTCGCTGTGTAATGTTCCGGCATAAAAATGTATTGCTGAGCCAACAAAACGGCAAGGGGCAAATCAGCAATGGACAGCTGGTCGAAGTGTTGGCCATTGCCACACTCTATGAGCAGCGCGGCGATTTTCAGTTGACCGTCGAGCAGATGCGTCCGGCCGGATTAGGAATACTGTATGAACAATTCGAGCGGCTGAAACAATTGTTGCAAAGCGAAGGCATGTTTGCCGCCGAGCGCAAACGTCCATTGCCCCTCTTTCCAAAGTGCATCGGCATCATCACCTCGCCGCAGGCCGTCGCATTGCGCGACGTGCTCACTACGCTGAGACAACGCCTGCCGAGCGTGCCGGTGGTGCTATATCCCACACAAGTACAAGGGACAGGCAGCGCGGAAAAGATCGTGCAGGCTATCGTGGCAGCCAATCAGCGCAAGGAGTGCGATGTGCTTATTGTATGCAGAGGCGGTGGCAGCATCGAAGACCTGTGGGCGTTCAATGAAGAAGTCGTGGCGCGCGCGATCGCCACCAGCGAAATCCCCATCGTCAGCGGGGTCGGACACGAGACCGATTTCACCATCGCCGACTTCGTCGCCGACGAACGTGCTCCGACTCCCACTGCAGCCGCGCAACGCGTCGCCCCGGATCGCCATGCGCTGCTCAGGGGGCTGCAAGACCAGGCCCAGCACTTGCAGCGCGCACAGCGTAACCGTGTGCAAAACGCAATGCAGGCCGTGGACTACCTGCAGCGCAGGCTGGTACATCCCGCGCAACAGCTGCAACGCCAGACCCAGCAATTGGAACAGCTGCAACAACGCATGCAGCGCGCCTTTGCCTATCGCCAGCAGCAGCAACACTGGCAGTGGCAATCGCTGGCACAACGTTTGCGGGCTGCGAGCAGCGACTTTGCCCGACTGCAAGACCGGCAGACCAATTTGGCGCAACGTCTGGTCAAAGCGGTGTGCGCAACGCAGGCGCAGCGATCGGTGCGTGTGGACAATGCCGCCCAACACTTGTCCATGCTTGACCCGCAGCAAGTCCTCGCGCGCGGCTATAGCGTGGTGCGAGACGCAAGCGGTAGTGTGGTGACAAATGCCGGGCAGTTTGCCATCGGTGCGGAACTGGGCATCACCTTTGCGCAAGGATGGGCGCAGGCCAAGGTGGTGAATCATGGCGGGAAGTGACGTCACTTAGGTTGTGCAAAAGGATGCATTGGAGGGGATGTAATGAATGCATCGATGCAAGACCCCAATCAGGCGCAACTGAGGATTGCCAAGCAGAAGGATGACACTGGCAGTGATCGTCCCGTTTGCCGCTAATCAGGAAATTAAGCCGCTCATCCGATGGGCTTTGACTCAAATCTCAACTTTCAAGTAATCTGCGCCCGCTCGGCATACTTATTGTTAAAGTGGGTATGCAAAGTCACAAGTCTCAAGGGTGGTTGCGGATTGGATGCTTGTCCGAGTGCATTAACCCAATTCCCCTGGCTGTGTTTGAAAACCAAATATTAGGGGTGACCCAATGCGTCTCAATAACACAAAACTTATTCCCAAGCTTATTCATAGTGCGCTGTTCCTCGCCACGCTCATCCTGACCGCGTGCGGCGGCGGAGGCAGCGGCGGTGCGGCCACTGCTACGGCCACCCTCTCTATCGGCGGCAGCGTCACCAGCCTTTCCGGCACCGTCAAGCTTCTGAACAACACTGGCGACACGCTCACCATCACTGCCAATGCGACTACCACCCCGTTTACCTTTGCAACGAAAGTGGCCAGCGGCTATGTCTATAGTGTCACTGTAACAGCACAGCCCACAGGCCAGAATTGCACGGTCACTTCCGGAGGGGGTACGGCGACTGTGAACGTGACGAATGTGGCGATCAGCTGCACTGTTACTACTCCTAGTATTGCCTATACTATCGGCGGCAAGATCACCGGCCTGACCAGCAGCATCGCCGTGGCCAACAATGTTTCGGACCAGCTGAACATTGCCGCCGACGGTACGTTTACATTTAACGTCACTCAGCAAACCGGAACGGCTTACAATTTCTCCATCGTCACGCTGCCTTCCGGCGTGGCTGGTCAGCAGCCTTGCACCTCAACTTATGGTACGGGTACGGTCGGGACTGCGAACGTTACCAATATCAGCGTCATCTGCGGTCCGGCAGGGCACTCTGGCGGCGGCATTACCTCTATCTTTATCACAGCTAGTACACTTAGCATCGCGCACAGCCAACATACCGCTACTCTGTTGCCTACCGGCAAGGTGCTTGTGACGGGTGGATTATCTTTTCCTGGCGTGCTAGCCACCACCGCCGAAATTTACGACCCGGTTGCTGTAACGTGGACAGTGGCGGCTGCACCCCTTACCCTACGCCAATCTCATACCGCCACGTTGTTGACCAACGGCTTGACCAACGGCAAGGTGCTGGTGGCGGGCGGGGCGAATGCTATAGGCACTCCGCTCGCCACTGTTGACTTCTACGATCCGGTTACTGGTGCTTGGACAGCAGCCCCTAATATAAATTTTGTTGCGCGCAAAAATTTCACCGCCACGCAGTTGCTCGACGGCACGGTGTTGGTAGTGGGCGGAGTGGGTAGCGTCAACGTCTCCATCAAAAATGTCGAACTCTACGATCCGGTTGCCAATACCTGGACGGTAAAAACCAACCTCGGTACACCACGCAGTTCCCACACAGCCACGCTGTTGCCCAACGGCAAGGTGCTGGTGGCAGGAGGAGCGGATGCTAGCGACAATCCGCTCGGCAGCTCCGAGCTCTATGACCCGGTTGCCAACACCTGGACGCCTATGGCAAACCTTAACGTTGCGCGATCCCTGCACACGGCCAGTTTGTTGCCGGATGGCACGGTGTTGATAGCGGGGGGCACGACCCCGGGGGCGGCGCCGGGATCCTTCGTTGCGACAAACTCAGCCGAGATTTACACCCCGCCGAACAGTTCGGTTGGTCTGACAGGTGTCTGGACACCGCAAACTGCCTTCACGTCTAGCGGGTGTTGCCAGCAACATGCTGCGACGCTGATGCCTAGCAGCAATCAGCTATACAGCAATGTGCTGTTGACGGGGGGAGCCACCACTGCCCTGACATCTGTCAGCGGTGTAGTGAAATATGACCCGTCTCAGGCCACCAATCCCTGGTCGGTAGCTAGCAGCCTCCAGGCCGCGCGTTCCCAGCATACTGCCACGCTGCTGTCCAACGGCAAGCTGCTGGTGGTGGGAGGGTGGGCTGCTGGCGCCGCATTAAACACTGCCGAACTCTACTGGTAAGAAGTTGTGCTGTTGTTGATTTGAATAAAGAGCCGGAGCGATCCGGCTCTTTAGCTTTGCGGTATCATCGCTCCTTTGCAAATCTGCGCTACAGTACAACCGTAATGACATCCGAAAATTTTATTGATCTTCCTCCTTTGCTGAGCGCACGCGGCACGGTGCGCTTGCCCGGCTCCAAGAGTATTTCCAATCGTGTGTTGTTGCTCGCTGCCTTGGCGCGCGGTACGACCGAGGTGCGCGACCTGCTGCATTCCGACGATACCGGGCGTATGCTGGACGCTTTGCGCATTTTGGGCGTGAAGATCGAATCGATGGGAGGCAATGCTTATCGCGTGGATGGTTGTGGCGGAAATTTTAGCGAAACTCGCGGTGCTCGTTTTTCGGTCAAGCAGGCGGAGTTGTTTCTCGGCAATGCCGGTACCGCATTTCGTCCGCTGACGGCGGCGCTGGCGTTGTCCGGTGGCGACTATAAGCTGTCCGGTGTGGCGCGCATGCACGAGCGGCCGATCGGCGATCTGGTGGATGCGTTGCGCGAACTCGGCGCGGACATCGAATTTCTGGATAATGAAGGTTTTCCGCCGCTGCAGATCCATCCGGCGACGTTGACTGGAGTAGGCCGCGTCAGCGTGCGCGGCGACGTATCCAGCCAATTCCTCACCGCATTACTGATGGCTTTGCCGCTGTTGAATAGCGAGGTCACGGTGGAAGTGGTCGGCGAGTTGATCTCGAAACCTTATATCGAAATTACGCTTGCAATGATGGCGAGCTTCGGCGTTACTGTGCAGCGCGATGGCTGGAGCAGTTTCACGGTAGCGGCGGGCAGTCATTATGTTTCCCCGGGTGTGATCTATGTGGAAGGCGACGCTTCATCTGCTTCTTATTTTCTTGCCGCTGGCGCGATCGGCGGCGGGCCGGTGCGCATTGAAGGCGTGGGCAGCGGCAGCATCCAGGGGGATGTGCAGTTTGCCGATGCGCTGGCGTTAATGGGCGCTCAGATCGAGATGGGTGCTAACTGGATGGAAGCGAGTGCGCCAAAATCAGGGAATCTCAAGGCGGTCGAACTGGACTGCAACCACATACCCGATGCGGCGATGACGCTGGCGGTGGTCGCGCTGTTCGCCGAGGGCACGACCACACTGCGCAACATCGCCAGTTGGCGCGTCAAGGAAACCGACCGCATTGCGGCGATGGCGACTGAGTTGCGCAAGGTCGGTGCGACGGTGGAAGAAGGTGAAGATTTTATTCGCATCACCCCGCCGAAAACAGCAACAAATAAAACCAGCGGCTCCGGTCTGGTATCTTTAATTGCCTCCTGGCTGCGCTCACCGCAATCCTCCGCTCCTCGCTCCGCTCTCCTCAATCCTGCCTCGGGCATAGACACCTACGACGATCACCGCATGGCGATGTGTTTTTCGCTTGCCGCCTTTGGCGCAGGAGGGATACGCATCAACGATCCAAGATGTGTTGCCAAGACTTTCCCGAATTTTTTTACGTTGTTCCACGATGTGGTGCAGGCCGTGCCGGTGATCGCGATCGACGGACCGTCGGCGTCGGGCAAGGGTACTGTGGCACAGTTGGTTGCGGAGAGGCTCGGCTTCCACTATCTGGATAGCGGCGCGTTATATCGATTGCTGGTGTTGGCGGCGCAGCGTGACAAGGTTCTGCTGACTGACGAATCAGGCTTGGCGGCATTGGCCGAACGCATAGAGATTCGTTTCGAGGCTAATCAGATATTCCTGGATGGCATTCAGGTCGGCGATGAGTTGCGCGGTGAGCAATGTGCTGCTGCGGCTTCAAGAGTGGCGGCTTTGCCCAGAGTGCGCGCTGCACTGCTCGCCAAGCAACACGCCTTCCGCCGTGCTCCCGGCCTGGTGGCAGACGGGCGCGATATGGGCTCGGTGGTGTTCCCGGATGCGGATTTGAAAATCTTTCTTACGGCCAGCGCCGAGGCGCGTGCCGAGCGCCGATATAAGCAGTTGATGGAAAAAGGAAACGGTGCTAATATCGCCGCCCTTTTGCTGGATATACGGGCGCGCGACGAGAGAGATACCCAACGTAGCGCATCTCCCCTGCAACAGGCACCGGGTGCAAGTCTGCTGGACACCACTGCTCTGGACATCGAACAGGCGGTACAGGAAATATTGGCGCGCTACCCGGCGCAAGGCTCAAAAGAACCAGGCCCCGTTTGACTCTCAGTCATTTGGGAACTTTAAACTAACCCTCTGTTGTTTGTTATAGGCAGAAATTTTTTAGGTGTATCCGATGAACGCAACCGCAACCGCAGCAGCTGTATTAAATCCCGATAGTTTCGCCGCAATGTTTGAAGAAAGTTTGACGCGCAAGGAAATGCGCGCCGGCGAACTGATTACCGCACAAGTCGTGCGTATCGACCACAACATGGTGGTCGTGAATGCCGGACTGAAGTCCGAAAGTTTGATTGCAATCGAGGAATTCCTCGACGCTAAAGGCGAAATCGAAGTCAAGGCGGGCGATTTTGTCACCGTCGCGATTGAAGCGCTGGAAAACGGCTATGGCGAGACCAAGCTGTCGCGCGAAAAAGCCAAGCGCCTCGCTGCATGGCACGAGCTGGAAATCGCCATGGAAGAAGGCAAGATCGTCGAAGGTTTTGTCAGCGGCAAGGTCAAGGGCGGTCTGACCGCGATGGTCAACGGTATCCGCGCATTCTTGCCGGGTTCACTGGTGGACATCCGTCCGGTCAAGGACACGACGCCTTACGAAAACAAGACCATGGAATTGAAGGTCATCAAGCTGGACCGCAAGCGCAACAACGTGGTGGTTTCCCGCCGCGCAGTGCTGGAAGCGAGCGTGGGCGCAGACCGTGAAGCAGTCATGGAAAATCTCAAGGAAGGCGCGATCGTCAAGGGCGTGGTCAAGAACATCACCGACTACGGCGCATTCGTTGACCTGGGCGGCATCGACGGCCTGTTGCACATCACCGATTTGGCATGGCGTCGCGTGAAGCATCCTTCCGAAGTATTGACCGTGGGCGACGAGATCGAAGCCAAGATCCTGAAGTTCGACCAGGAGAAGAACCGTGTCTCGCTGGGTATCAAGCAAATGGGCGATGATCCGTGGAATGGTCTGGCACGTCGTTACCCGCAAGGCACGCGCATGTTCGGCAAGGTGACTAACCTGACCGACTACGGCGCTTTCGTTGAAATCGAGCAGGGTATCGAAGGCCTGGTGCACGTTTCCGAAATGGACTGGACCAACAAGAACGTACATCCATCCAAGGTCGTGAGCCTGGGCGATGAAGTCGAAGTGATGATTCTGGAAATAGATGAAGCACGTCGTCGTATCTCCTTGGGTATGAAGCAGTGCCAGTCCAATCCTTGGGATGATTTCGAGATCAACCACAAGAAGGGCGACAAGGTTAAGGGCGCGATCAAGTCCATCACCGACTTCGGCGTGTTCATCGGTCTGGATGGCGGCATCGACGGTCTAGTGCATCTGTCCGACCTGTCCTGGAGCCAGCCTGGCGAAGAGGCGGTGCGCAGCTACAAGAAGGGCGACGAAGTTGAAGCCGTGGTATTGGCGATTGACGTGGAGCGCGAACGCATCTCTCTGGGCATCAAGCAGATGGAAGGCGATCCATTCGGTGGTTTTGCTTCCAGCCATGAAAAAGGCGCAATCGTCACCGGCAAGGTGAAATCACTGGATGCCAAAGGTGCTGTGATTGCACTGGAAGGCGATGTGGAAGCGTATCTGAAAGCGTCTGAAGTTTCTGCGGATCGCGTCGAAGATATCCGCAACCACCTCAAGGAAGGCGACAGCGTAACTGCTGTCATCATCAATGTGGATCGCAAAAACCGCGGCATCAACCTGTCGATCAAGGCGCTGAACAAGACTGAAGATACCGCTGCAATGCAGAAGCTTTCCGCAGAAAGCAATGCCAGTGCCGGCACCACCAATCTGGGCGCATTGCTGAAGGCCAAGATGAGCGGCAGCAAGACTGAAGCTTAAGGTTGTGAGGTTCCCGAAATGATCCGTTCTGATTTGATTGCCAAACTGGCCGAATTGCACCCGCAACTGCTGGCCCGGGATGCAGAGCTTGCCGTTAAAGTGATTCTGGATGCTTTGTCTGCCACGCTGTCGCGTGGAGGACGAGTCGAGATTCGCGGCTTCGGCAGCTTTGGCCTGAATTACCGCCCACCGCGTCAGGGGCGTAATCCCAAGACCGGCGACAAAGTGAAAGTGCCCGCCAAGTATGTTCCGCACTTCAAGGCTGGCAAGGAACTTAGGGAACGGGTCTGCGAACACAAGACTTGATTTCGGGATGAGGCATTGAAAGTGGCGGCATATCGCAAGGTATAGCCGCCTTTTTTTATGCTATCGTTGCGGTGATTTTTGATTGTCATTTTCTGGGTATACCCATGCGTTATTTCAATTGGATTATACGAATAGTGTTGTTCATCGTGCTGCTTGGCTTCGCGGTTAAAAACGATCAGCCGATCACACTGCGCTATTTTTTTGGCTATGAGTGGCAGTCTTCCCTTGTCCTTGTACTGCTGATATTTTTTTCCGCTGGCACGGTCATTGGCGTACTCGCGATGCTTGCCAATGTATTGCAGCAACGCCGTGAAATTGCCACCCTGAAGCGCGATATTCGGGTCAAAAACAAACTCGCTGGTGTTGATGAATCACAACATGCGCCCCAATAAACACTTTTAGCTATGGAATTCCAACTTTGGATGCTGCTGATTTTCCCTCTGTTTTTCGGCATGGGATGGTTGGCAGCGCGCATCGACATTAAAGATTTGCTCTCGGAATCGAATGTGCTGCCCCATTCGTATTTTCAGGGGCTGAACTTCTTGCTCAATGAACAGCCGGATAAAGCCATTGAAGCTTTTATTGAGGTAGTGAAAGTCGATCCGCAAACCATCGAACTGCACTTCGCGCTGGGCAGTTTGTTCCGCCGTCGCGGCGAAGTAGATCGTGCCTTGCGCATGCACCACAATCTGGTGGACAGAGCTGATCTCGATGAGAATAAGCGCCGACAGGCAATATTTGAATTGGCGCAGGACTATCTGAAGGCCGGAATTTTGGATAGGGCCGAAAGTTTATTTCGCGAACTAAAAAAAACGCCTTATGAAAAACCAGCTTTGGAATTTTTGCTGGAGTTATTTCAGAAGGAGCGCGATTGGCTCAAGGCAATTGAAGTTGCACAGCAATTGGCCGTTGTAGGTGGGCAGTCATACAGCAACCAGGCTTCATTTTTTTATTGCGAACTGGCGAACGAGGAGATTGGGCGAGGTAATCTAGATGCGGCCCGCGAGCATTTGCAACAGGCATTGCAGGATTACCCGAATGCGGTGCGCGCTACGATGATGTTGGGTGATATAGCAGCCAGCGCGGGGCAGTACGAGCAGGCAATCAGTATTTGGAAAAACATAGAAGAACAGGACGCGTTGTATTTGCCGTTGGTCGCTGAACGTCTGCTGAATGCTCATTGCAGCTTGAATCGCGATGAAGAGGGCATTGCCCTGTTGCGCGATTACCTTAACAAATATCACTCGCTGGATTTGATGAACGTGCTGTTCGATAGTGTACTGAAAAAAGAAGGCCCAGCTGCCGCTTATAAATTGGTGCGCGACGAGCTGGAGCGCAATCCGACCTTGCTGGGATTGGATAAATTGCTGGAAGCTCGATTGCTGGAAGTATCGATGGAAAGACGCGCCGATACCAAGCTGGTAAAGGATCTGGTTCATAAGCGCACGCGCAATCTGGCCATGTACCACTGTGCCAATTGCGGTTTCAAGGCGCGTCAGTTTTATTGGCACTGCCCGGCTTGCCACGCGTGGGACAGCTATTCGCCGCGCCGTGGTGAAGAAACCGGAGTGCCGTTATGAGCGACCCGAAGATCATCATCGCGCTGGATTATCCTTCCGCCGCACCGGCGCTGGCCTTGGTTGACAAGTTGCAGCCCGCATTGTGCCGCCTGAAAGTCGGCAAGGAATTATTTACCGCCACCGGCCCGGCCTTGCTGGAACAACTGATTAATCGCGGCTTCGAGATTTTTCTCGACCTGAAATTTCACGACATTCCCAACACCACTGCCCAAGCCTGCAAAGCTGCCGCCAGCTTGGGTGTATGGATGGTCAACGTGCATGCGCTGGGCGGACGCAAGATGCTGGAGGCGGCGCGCGAGGCGATTACTAACAATACACAACGTCCCAAATTGATAGCCGTCACGCTGCTCACCAGCATGGCGCAGGAAGATTTGGCCGACCTCGGTATCAATGCTACGCCTGCCGAGCTGGTGCAGCGTCTGGCCAAGCTGGCGCGCGACAGCGGGCTGGATGGTGTGGTGTGCTCTGCACAGGAAGCGGCGCTGCTGCGTAAACAGTGCGGCAAAGAATTTTGTCTGGTGACGCCGGGCATCCGGCCTACGCAGTCCAGCCTCGATGACCAGTCGCGGGTAATGACCCCGCAAGCCGCGCTGCAAGCGGGTTCCAGTTATCTGGTGATAGGTCGCCCGATCACCCAGGCAGCGGACCCATTGCAGGCTTTACTGGATATCAACAAGGAACTTAACTTTGAATTCCAAAAAAACAGTTAGCCACAGAGCACACAGAGACCACAGAGAAAATCCGTTATCCTATTAACGAATTGCACATTACTCAAAAAATGAAGGGCAGCAAATGGTGAGTACCACGATTTCTCTGTGTACTCCGTGATCTCTGTGGCTTGATTTACTTTTTTTAGGTTTGTTCGACATTGTCAAGAAAATTGGAGTGATGGCATGACCAAGTTGCCAAAATTTGAAAACGCAAAAATCCTGGTGGTCGGCGATGTGATGCTGGATCGCTACTGGTTCGGCGATGTGAACCGCATCTCGCCGGAAGCTCCGGTGCCGGTGCTTAAGGTGGAGCGCGTGGAAGAACGCCCCGGCGGTGCGGCCAACGTGGCGCGCAACATCGCGGCACTCGGAGCGCAAGCTACTTTGTTGTCGGTGGTGGGTGACGACGAGGCGGGCGCATGCCTGGAAAAATTGCTCAGCGAGTACAGTAATCTTACCGCGCTGCTGCATAGAGACAACAGCATTTCCACGATCATCAAGCTGCGCGCCATCGCGCGGCATCAGCAATTGCTGCGCATCGATTTTGAGACGCCGCCCAGCCACGAAGTGCTGCATGCCGCACTGGCAGATTTTCGCGAGCAACTGCCGCTTGCCGATGTGGTGATCCTGTCCGATTACGGCAAAGGCGGGCTGGCGCATATCGGCGAAATGTTGAAGTTGGCGCGCGCATCCGGCAAGCCAGTGCTTGTCGATCCCAAGGGTGACGATTACGCGCGTTACCGCGGCGCGACCCTGCTCACGCCGAACCGCAGCGAATTCCGCGAAGT
This sequence comes from Gallionella sp., assembly GCA_025350405.1. GTDB lineage: Bacteria > Pseudomonadota > Gammaproteobacteria > Burkholderiales > Gallionellaceae > Gallionella. The sequence goes on along the minus strand of JANXXX010000073.1, from coordinate 2,726 downwards.
GGCGGGCAGCTGGAAAAGCGAAGCCGAACTCAATGCCAAAGCCGAGAAGCTGCGCACCGAACTGCAACTCGACGCGCTGCTGGTCACGCGCAGCGAGGACGGGATGAGTCTGTTCCGTGCCAACGAAGTGCTGCATGAACCCACACAAACGCGTGAAGTGTTCGATGTCAGCGGTGCGGGCGATACCGTTATCGCCACGCTGGCGGTGATGCTGGCGAGCGGTGCAGACTTGCCGGATGCGATGCGCATCGCCAATCGCGCGGCGGGCATCGTGGTAGGCAAGCTGGGTACGGCGGTAGTCAGTCGCGAGGAAATCATTCAGGATATGGGATTGTAGGAGCTACCCAAAAGGAGAAGCCATGTACTACATCGTCACCGGCGCAGCCGGATTTATAGGTTCCAACCTGATCAAGGCGCTCAACGCGCGCGATGAGCACAATATCATCGCGGTGGATAATCTCACGCACGCCGACAAGTTCAAGAACCTGGCGGATTGCGAAATTGCCGACTTCATAGACAAAAAAGATTTCCTGGAAAAACTGCAGGAAGGTTTTTTCGATGGCCTGGTCACTGCGGTGCTGCATCAGGGCGCGTGTTCCGACACGATGGAAACGGACGGACGTTACATGATGGAGAACAATTACCAGTATTCGCTGGAGTTGCTGAACTACTGCCAAAATGAAGAGATACCGTTTCTGTATGCCTCGTCCGCCTCGGTATACGGCGGCAGCAGCGCGTTCAAGGAAAGCCGCGAATGCGAGGCGCCGCTGAACGTGTATGCCTACTCAAAATTTTTGTTCGACCAGATCGTGCGCCGCCGCTGGCACAAGCGCAGCGCGCAGATCGTCGGCTTGCGCTACTTCAATGTGTACGGCCCGCGCGAACAGCATAAGGAGCGCATGGCTTCGGTCGCCTGGCATTTTTTCAACCAGTACCGCACCGCAGGCAAGGTGAAATTGTTCGAGGGCAGCGACGGCTACGCCAACGGTGAGCAGCTGCGCGATTTTGTTTCGATCGAAGACGTGGTCAAGGTCAACATGTATTTCCTCGATCATCCGCAAAAATCCGGCATTTTCAATCTGGGCACCGGCAAGGCGCAGAGCTTCAACGAAGTGGCGGTGGTGACCATCAACACCCAGCGTAGAGCCGAGGGCAAGCCCGCCTTAAGCCTGGCCGAAATGCAACAGCAGCGGCTGATCGAATACATCCCGTTCCCCGATCAACTGCGCGGCAAGTATCAAAGCTACACGCAGGCCGATATGGCTGCGCTACGCGGCAGCGGTTATGCCGAACCGTTCCTGAGCGTGGAGCAAGGCATGGCGCGCTATGTGGAGCAGATGCTTAAATAGGCGGTTTGATGATATATCCATCCCTGGAAAAATTTGTCGGCAACACACCGCTGGTGCGGCTGAAGCGCATTCCGGGCGATACCGGCAATGTGCTGCTGGCCAAGCTGGAAGGTAATAATCCTGCCGGTTCGGTGAAAGACCGGCCCGCACTGTCGATGATTACCCATGCCGAGGCGCGCGGCGATATCAAGCCGGGCGATACACTGATTGAGGCGACTTCCGGCAATACCGGCATCGCGCTGGCGATGGCGGCGGCGATGCGCGGCTACAAAATGATACTGGTGATGCCGGAGAATCAGAGCATAGAACGCCGCCAGACTATGCGTGCGTTTGGCGCCGAGCTGGTGCTGACTGCGAAAGAGGGCAGTATGGAACTGGCGCGCGACACGGCGGAGAAATTGCGCGTCCAAGGCAAGGGCATTATTCTCGATCAATTCGCCAATCCCGATAATCCGCTCGCGCACTACGAAGGCACCGCGCCGGAAATCTGGCGCGACACCAACGGCAAGCTCACCCACTTCATCAGCAGCATGGGCACCACCGGCACCATCATGGGCTGCTCGCGCTACTTCAAGGAAAAAAATCCCAACATCCAGATCATCGGCGTGCAGCCGGAAGAGGGCGCACAGATACCCGGCATCCGCAAATGGCCGCAAGCTTATTTGCCCAAGATATACGACGGCAAAAATGTGGACAGACTGGAGTATGTGAGTCAACAGGATGCGGAAGAAATGACACGTCGTTTGGCGCGAGAGGAAGGAATCTTTGCAGGGATTTCATCGGGTGGGGCGCTGAGTGCGGCGCTGCGCATCTCGCAGCAAGTCGAGAATGCGGTGATCGCATTCATCGTGTGTGACCGGGGTGATCGCTATCTGAGTATGGGTGTGTTTCCGGCGTGATGTGTGGTTGTATGACGTCCGTTAAATTAAGGAGCGACGCGTTTTTGCGCGGCGCTCCTCTTGAATGTTGGGTTTGGCGTCGCGTGCTCTATGAACTGCATAAGTTTCTTTACGTCTGCTACCATCACTTCATGAGGGGATGTGCGATGCAAATTTGAATCGTAAATTGACTTCACTGAATGACGCAAAGAACGAAAGACAGGGCGTCTTCCATTCTGAGGTTGCTCCCTAAGAACACAATGTAGTTGAAGCAAAAAAGTTGTAAGGCGCCACAATTCACGATTGGTTCCGCCGGCGAATAATGCTTGGACTTCGGCACTACCCTCTTTTTCTCGATGTGGTTTTACCCCGATTCCACGGATACTCAGTTAAGAGCGGGTTGATGGATATTACCATTACTTAATTGCCGCTTCTTTCTTTGGTTATAAAACCGTTCGATGTAATCAAATATGTCGGCTCTGGCGTCTCCTCTAGTCAT
>JANXXX010000071.1 GCA_025350405.1 Gallionella sp. | reverse complement strand
TCGGCAATTGCCCCTGGTTTAAATCCTTGCTGGAGCTGGGTTTGAATCAAGACTCTATCATCCAAGGTGAGGTGTTTGTATTTTTCCGCCATCCAACATTCTTTCATGAAAGAATGTTGCACTTGGTTTTCGCGCCCGCCGTTATTTACAAGCTCGACAACCGGAAAAAAATATCTTGTCGCCAATCCTTGCGGATTGTAGATCAGCATCTGATAAGCGACCTCAGCAATATCATCTCAAATACGCTGATGAAGTTGGCGAGGGCAGTGAAGTGCGAAGTTGTACAAAAATAGTTCAATCTTGGTATTGAAAGATTACATTGACTACATTCCACGGTAATCACTCAAGTTACCGGGAACACCTTCACCGGTTTAAGTTTCCAGATATCCTGGTTGTACTCCTGAATGGTGCGGTCGCTGGAAAATTTTCCACTGGCCGCCGTGTTGAGTATACTCATGCGTGTCCACTGCTCCTGATCGCGGAATGCATCGGCGGCGTGCTGCTGCGCATCGACGTAGCTGCGGAAGTCGGCTGTCGTCATCCAGTAATCGCCGTATGTAGTCAAGGACTGGATGATGGGATCGAAAATGTTCGGCTCGAACTGGTTGAAATGCCCGGAACTCAGCAGCTGCATCACGCGTTTTAAATCTTCATCCGCCGCGATGATTGCTTTCGGATCATGCCGCGCTCTTGCCGACTCCACTTGCTCTGCCGTCAGCCCGAACAGGAAAAAGTTTTCCGCCCCCACTTCTTCGCGCATCTCGATGTTTGCGCCATCCAGCGTGCCGATGGTGAGCGCGCCGTTCATCATGAATTTCATGTTGCCGGTGCCGGAGGCCTCCTTTCCGGCGGTAGAAATCTGCTCGGACAGATCGGTACCGGGACAGATGATTTCCATTGCGGTCACGCGGTAGTTGGGGAGGAAGGCTACCTTGAGCAAATCGCCAACGTCCGGATCGTTGTTGATGGCATTTGAAACATTGCAAATCAGCTTGATGGTGTTTTTTGCCATCGCATATCCGGGTGCAGCCTTGCCGCCGAACAGCACGCAGCGCGAAGTCCAGTCGGCGGTATCGCCCCGCTTGATACGATCATAGAGATGGATGATGTGCAGCACATTCAATAACTGGCGCTTGTATTCATGGATACGTTTGACCTGAACATCGAACAGCGCGCTGGTCTTGAACGTGATACCGCACTCCTGTTGTACCAGTTCAGCAAGGCGCGCCTTGTTGATTTGATTGGTTTTGCGCCACTGCTTTCTAAATGCCGTATCGTCTGCATAGCGTGCGAGTTTCCGCAATTGGCTGAGATCGGTCGTCCAGCCGTCGCCTATCTTGTCGGTGATCAACTTGCTCAGAGACGGGTTGGCCCAGGCGAGCCAGCGGCGCTGCGTGACGCCGTTGGTCTTGTTATTGAATTTTTTCGGCCACAGCTCATAAAAATCGCGGAACAATGTTTGTTCCAGCAACTGCGAATGCAGGGCTGCGACGCCATTCACCGAGAAGCTTGCCACGATGGCCAGGTAAGCCATCCGTATCTGCGGTTCTGCACCTTCTTCGATGATGGACATGCGTCTCACACGATCTATGTCTCCCGGCCATTGTTGTGCTACTTGCGCCAGATATTGTGCATTGATCTCAAAAATAATTTCCAGCAAACGAGGCAACAGGTTGCGGAACATTCGCACCGGCCACTTTTCCAGCGCCTCCGGCAACAGGGTATGGTTGGTGTAGGCAACTGTGCTGCTGGTAATCGTCCATGCCTGTTCCCATGACATTTCATATTCATCCATCAACAGGCGCATCAGTTCAGGCACGACACAAGTGGGATGGGTGTCGTTGAGCTGGAAGTGATTCTTGGCCGCGAAGTGAGTGAAATCCTTGCCGTGGTGGCTGATCCAATGTCTCAGGATATCCTGGAGACTAGCCGAAGCCAGAAAATACTGCTGGCGCAATCGCAATTCCTTGCCGTTTTCGCTGGCATCATTCGGGTAGAGCACCATGGTGATGTGCTCGGCATCGTTTTTTGCGGCGACGGATTCTGTATAGCTGCCCGCATTGAACTCTCCCAGGTCGAATTCGTCAGTTGCGGCAGCGCTCCATAACCGTAAGGTATTTACTGTGCCGTTGCGGTAGCCAGGCACAGGCACGTCATAGGGCACTGCCAGCACAGCATGTGCATCGACCCAGCGCACGCGCAATGCTCCGGAGTGATCGTGGTAGTACTCGGTGCGACCGCCGTAGCGCACCCGTTGGGTGAATTCTGGTCGTTCCAGTTCCCATGGATTGCCATCTCTCAGCCAGTGGTCAGGTTCTTCGACCTGATTTCCATTTTCAATATGCTGACGGAACATCCCATATTCGTAGCGGATGCCGTAGCCCGTCACGGGCAATTGCAGCGTGGCGCAGCTATCGAGGAAGCAGGCGGCCAACCTTCCCAAACCGCCATTGCCCAGACCCGCGTCATGTTCGCGTTCCGCGATTTCTTCCAGCACGATCCCGTGTTCGTACATGGCACGCGTGGTCTCATCTGTGATGCCCAGATTAAGCATGGCATTGCCGAGCGCCCTGCCCATCAGGAACTCCAGCGACAGGTAATACGCTTGTTTGCAATTGCTTTCGCTGCAGGCGTAATGGGTGTTCTTCCAGCGCTCCATCAGCCGGTCGTGCAGCGTAAAGGCCAAGGCGGAATATAGGTAGTGCACGGATTTGCAATCCTTGTCCCGCCCCAGCGTGTGGCTGAAATAGCGCCGGAAATCCGTCGCTATGCTGCACGGGTCCATTCCCAGTGCGGGCAGCTCGGTGAGAGATTTTTTGAGGGTGCTTTTTCTTACTAGCTCAAATTCCATAGGATTTTCTATTCAATTTAATGATCTGATCGGCAGTGAATGTGCCCTAACACAGCGCGGATGATATAAGTTTGGGGATTGTAATGCATACACATCTGGGACGCTTTAAAGTATAGCCAGTATCCCTTCCAGCAAGCAACTCGCCACCGTTCAGTAGGGTTTGTTGCCCACCCAGTTTCCCGTCGGCTGGTATTGGCATACCCACACCTGCTGCCGGGTGTCCTCGCACACTGCCATCGCGCAGCCGACTGTCGTGGTGGTGCGCCAGACCATCTGCGTGTAGTGGCCGCACATCTTGCCCGACGTGCAGCTATTGTTTGCGTAATCGTAATCCTTTTTCTCGCTGCCCCAACTATCCACCACTTGCGCTGGTGTTATCTTTTGCAGCTCCTGGCGGCCATCAGACCAATTCATCGCACTGGCCCAGAAAATATTTTCACCATATTTTCCATTCGGTTTGCTGTGGCGCATCTGGCAATGGTTGGTCTGTTTCAGTGTGTCTGCCCAAGTTTGGGCAGACACAGCTAGCAATGATGAATAGCTGAGCTGCTCCACTACGCCCACTTCGGCGCGCCATTTGTTGTGCGCAGTGATGAATGCTCCAGAATCGAAATTTATATAATCGAAATCTCCAGCGTATGTGGGAAAGGTTGCCAGCGTGATGCTGAATAGGGCCGGAATGATTATACGTTTCATGAATTATTATTTAATAATAAACTGCGGTTAAGCGCTCAGCACCTTGAGATACACTGCGCGATAAGCCTGCGCACTGCTTTGCCAACTGAAATTTTTTGCCATGCAATTTTTGCGCAGTGTTTCCCACTTGTTTTTAACATGGTAGAGATTGACTGCACGCCGGATGGCGGTGTACAGATTTTCGTCGGTCATCCCGTCGAACGTGAAGCCGCTAGCAGTACCGTCATCAAGAGTTTCGGTGGTGCAGTCCACTACCGAATCGACCAGACCTCCGGTGGCATGAACGATGGGCGGCGTGCCATAGCACTGGCTATACAACTGGTTCAGGCCGCAGGGTTCGAAGCGTGACGGCATGACGAACATATCCGCTCCGGCTTCGATCAGATGCGAGAGTTCTTCGCTGAAACCGATCACCGCACTGATCTTGCCGGGATAGTGACGCCATAAGTCACGCGCGGTTTTCTGTAGTTGTGCATCGCCCTTGCCGAGCATGACCAGTTGCACCGGAAACTCGGTCAGGATCGGAGCAATATCCAGCAACAAGTCCAGCCCCTTCTGATGGGTAAAGCGGCTGACCACGCCGAGCAATGGCACATCCGGTTCGATATTCAAGCCCATCTTTCTTTGCAGGGCTTCTTTGTTGGCGGCCTTGCCGCTCATGTTTGCGCTGTTGAATTGCTTGACGAGATACGGGTCGCTCTCCGGATTCCACTCATCCGTGTCGATGCCGTTGAGTATGCCGGTGAGGCTGTCACGGCGCATGGTCAGCAGGCCTTGCATACCGAAACCGAGCTCCTCTTGTTGAATTTCCTTTGCATAATTCGGGCTGACGGTGGTGATGTGGTCTGCGTAGAACAGCCCTGCTTTAAGGAACGACATATTGCCGTAAAACTCCAACCCATCAATGCTGAAACAAGACGTCGGCAAGTGCAGCTGCTGCACTGTCACCGGTGGGAAGTTGCCCTGAAAAGCCAGGTTGTGGATGGCGATGATGCTGGGCACTGCACCCGGTGCGAAATGCAAATATGCAGGTGTCAGGCCGGTTTGCCAGTCGTTGCAATGCACCAGATCGGGATGCCAAGAGAGCGGCGAGTCACTGCAACCCAACACGGCAGCCACTTGGGAAAGCAAACCGAAACGTAATGCGTTGTCCGCCCAGTCATGACCGAGGGCGTTTTGGTAGGGCCCGCCTTCACGCTGATATAAACTTGGGCAATCCAACACCAGCAGCGGTACATTATGCGCCATCGTGCTGGATAAGAGTCGCGCGGATGGGAAACCCGGCAGATCATCGAATGTCGCCACCACTTGGTACTGCACCAGTTTTGCCATGACCTGGTTATAACCGGGTAGCAGCACGCGCACATCCACACCGATCGCGCGCAAAGCGGCGGGCAGTGCACTGCTGACATCCGCCAAACCACCCGTCTTGATCAACGGGGCGACCTCGGAAGTTGCGAACAGGACTTTTAGTTCGGCCAATGCAGACTCACTTTTCGGAAATGTATTAACGCATGAAGTAGCTGTGCTTAAAGCCAGTGCATCATACCCAGCTCAAAAGGATGAGTCAGCATCTCATGGTATGGGTAAGCGCGGATATGATATTCCATCTTGCCACAATGCTCCGGCTTCACGTCGGCGACAAATACGTTTTCTCCCGCATCGGTCACCGCGCCGGTGGCAACAAGACGGTATCGGTGCGAATTCTGCAATGCCTGTCGTTTACTATATAAACCCAGCAGCATTTCTACATTCACATCGTCAGGCTTAAGACCATTTAGTCTGACGCCTATCTCCAAGTGAAAACTTGCACCGAAGTTGATTTCTTTCTGTCCGGCATCCAGGCGGCTCAGTGCCACGCCTGACCAGGCATGGCGGACGCGTGCCTTCCAATCGGCAACAAGGTGGGAATTCTCATAGTTATTTTGTTTGTACAAGCGATGTTGCTGGTTGGCGGGCAAGTAACACTTGGTGAGATACTCGCTCACCATGCGCTTGGAGTTGAAGCGCGGCATGATGGTAGCCATGGAGCGTTTTGCCATTTTCACCCAGCTGGGCGAAAAACCCATTTTGCCGTGGTCGTAATAAGAAGGCACGACCTGATCTTGCAATAACTCGTAAAGCGTGATGGTTTCTTCGTGCGTGCGCACTTCTTCGCTCAAGGTTTCGGATACAGGTTTGATCGCCCAACCGTTTTCGCCGTCATAGCTCTCACCCCACCAACCGTCCAGCACGGACAGGTTGATCGTACCGTTCAACCCGGCTTTCATGCCCGATGTACCGCTGGCTTCCAGCGGATACAAGGGATTATTCAGCCACACGTCCACACCTGAAACCAGCGTGCGTGACAGGCCGAGATCGTAACCCTCCACCATCAGGATCTTGCCAATGAACTCCGGCATCTTGGCGATCTGGGTGATGCGGCGGATCAGGTCCTGGCCGGGGATGTCAGCAGGATGCGCCTTTCCGGCAAAGATGAAAACAGTCGGACGTTCCGGGTTATGCAGGATTTGACGCAGCCAATCGAGATCGCCGAACAGCATGGTGGCACGCTTGTATGTGGCAAAGCGGCGGGCAAAGCCGATGGTCAGGACATTCGGATTTTCCGGATTGACATACTTGAGCAGACGATCCAGGTGTGCCTCGGAACCGTGATTGCGGAAATGCTGCGCGGTGATGCGTTCACGCACCGTGATCAGCATTTGCGCCTTCAGTGTCTGGCGCACGCTCCAGAACAGGTGGTCAGGGATGTTATCGACACCTTTCCAGAATTCCACGTCATTCATGCGCGCACTCCACTCCAGACCAAGATAACGCTCCAGCACCTCGATCCACTCAGACGCCAAAAAAGTCGGTGCATGCACGCCATTGGTGACATAGGTCATCGGATTTTCCTGATGTTCGATTTCCGGCCACATGTCGCCGCAGATATCCGACGACACATCACCGTGGATGCGCGATACACCATTGTGGAAGCGGCTGCTGCGGATCGCCAGTGCCGTCATGTTGAAATCGTGGGAATTGCTGGTTCGTCCAAACGACAGGAATTCTTCTCTGCTCAATTTTAATTGCGGATAATAATGTTCAAAATAATCCTGCATCATGGCTTCGCTAAAATGATCATGCCCCGCCGGTACCGGCGTATGCGTGGTAAAAATTGTATTAACCGCTACCGCTTCAAGAGCGGTAAAAAAATTCAGATCCTCATTGGCAATCTTCTGACGCATCCGTTCCAGGACCAGGAAAGCCGCATGACCTTCGTTGATATGCCAAACAGTTGGCTTCAGTCCGAGCTCTTGCAAGGCGCGCACTCCACCGATGCCCAGCACGATTTCCTGCTCAAGACGCATCACCTTGTCACCGCCATACAGACGGTGCGTAATGTCACGGTCATGTGGGCTGTTAATATCCAGGTCGGTGTCCAGCAGGTACAGCGTGATGTGCCCGATCTTGGCCTGCCAAATTTTGATATCGAGCTTGCGGCCAGGCAAATCTACCGAAATATAAACCTCTGAGCCGTCAGCATGTTTGGCTGGAATGATTGGAAGGTCTTCAAAATGCGAATCGCTATTGGTAGCGATTTGATTTCCTTCACCATCGATCGTCTGGTGAAAATAGCCTTGACGATACAATAAACCGACACCCACGAATGGCATACGCAAATCACTCGCGGCCTTGCAATGGTCGCCCGCCAAAATGCCCAAGCCGCCGGAGTAAATCGGAAAACTTTCGTGAAAACCGAATTCGGCGCAGAAGTATGCGATCAAGTCCTCTTTGTGCAAAAGTTCCGAACCGCCTGCAGGAAAACGATGATCGTGGTAAGTATCATAGGCCGCCAATACGCGGTTCAAGTTGCCGATGAATACCTGATCTTCAGCCGCTTCCAGCAAGCGCCGTTCATCTACGCGCTTCAAAAATGCCTTGGGGCTTTGCCCGGTGATCTGCCACAGGCCCGGGTGCAAGCTCGCGAACAGCCCGCGTGTCGGGCGATCCCAGCTATACCAAAGGTTGTTGGCAAGTTCTTCAAGACGCGCCAGGCGCGCCGGGATTTTTGGGGTAACTTGCAATACGTATGCGGTGCTTTTGTCCATGGGCTTTTTTTGCCATTTAAGTTATATTTTCGAACAATTTTAATTATAGCTTAACAATCCTATTCCCAGAATTGCTCAATTAAATTGGCTTTTCTTGGCGCATTGTCCCTTGCGTGCATTGATCTTTTTCTTCTGGCAACGCTGCGCGATCGAGATGCCACTCGGCAGCCGCAACGCGTGCAACAGGCAAGGAAGTCCCCTCGATTATTTTTTTCAATGCCGCTCGTTTTTCCTTACCAGCCACTATAAAAATCCGTTGCCGTGCTGTATTCAATGTGCTCATGCCTAGCGAAACCCGCTCTGCGGGCAACTTGGGTGCGTCAAACACCGCCACGATGGATGAAGCGCTTTCAGTCGCCGGATTATTCGGAAACAGGCTGGCAGTATGCCCATCTTCGCCCATGCCCAGCAGCACCAGATCTAACGGCATAATACGATCCAGTAGCGCCGCATAAATGGCCGCCGCCTCGCGTGCGCCAAGCTCGGCGGGAATGCTGTGTATGTTGGCTGGCGGAATGGGGACATGATCCAGCAATGACTCACGCGCCATACTGTCATTGCGTTGCGCATTGCCAACAGGCAGACAACGCTCATCGCCAAAATATATCTGCACGCGAGACCAATCAATGGTGAGTTCACGCAACTTTTGATAGCAGCGACGTGGCGTTTCGCCACCCGCTAACGCGAGATGAAATACTCCGCGCACAGCGATCGCCTGGGTTGCTAATTCCACAACGCGTTGCGCGACTGCGGCACTCAAGTCATCCAGATCATCATGTACAAAGACGGCCTGTGCATTCGGCAATTCGGATATTTTCATGGTGAGCATGAAGCGTCATGGGCGAATTGTGCTGCACGCAAGGCCGGACCGAACAACGCAGCACGATCATTCAAGATCACCCTGACAGGCATGGTTTCCAGCAATGAACGCATTCGGCCTTTATTCAGGAATGCATCGAGAAACGCACCGTTCCGCAACAGTGGCAATATTTTCGGCGCGATGCCGCCGCCCAGGTACAGAGCGCCACGGCTCATCACCTTGAGCGCGAGATTGCCCGCTTCCGCGCCATACAGGCGCACAAACCAATCCAGTGTTTCGACGCAGATATCATCCCGGCCAGACAGCGCGGCATTGGCAATGGCTGCGGCCGCATCACCGCTGCGCATTTCTTCCTCCAGCCATTGCGGTACGGCTACATGATGATGAAGACGCAGGAACTCATGCATATCCAGCAATCCCATACCGGAAACGACGCGCTCCCAACTGACGTGTTGATGCTTTTGCTGAAGATGGCGGAGCAAAGCCATATCCAATTCATTGTCAGGACTGAAGCTAGCATGCCCACCTTCAGTGGCAAACGGTTGATGGTGTTGTCCATCCCAGTACAAACCGGCTTCGCCCAAGCCTGTACCTGCAGCAATCACGGCGGCGTTGCCGCAGGCATCTGGCGCACCACGTTGCAAGACACAGAAGTCATCCACGCCCAATGCCGGTAGCCCATATGCGGTCGCTTCCAAATCATTCAGCAAATCGCAGCGTGCAAAACCGAACTGCTGCTTTAACACATCGGCATCTATATGCCACGGCAAATTAGTGGTTTTCGCCACTCTGCCTTGCACCGGGCCGGCGATGCCGAAAGCTGCATGAGCAGGGATTTCAGTGCCAGACGAAAAATCATCCAGCAATTTTTCAAACGTTGAGTAATCACGGCTGGGATAACTGACTTCACGCACGATCTTAACTTGCGTGCCACTGACTTCGACGACCGCAAGGCGTGTCTTGGTTGCGCCGATGTCGCCCGCAAGAATATGGTTCAAGATATGGGTACCTCTAAAAATTCATAGTTCGCCCAAATGCAAGGCGCGGAAAAAATTTCACTGCGCCGCATATACATAATATGTAAGCAAGAAATTTTTTACGCAACGCAGCAGTTGGGATGAAATCTGGATTTTGAGAGGTGCCCATATCAGTATGCCTCCAGATTGGCACCATCCAGATTCAACGAATGACGCCAGAACTGGTCGTCGCGATCGAACAAGCGGTAGGTGCCGCGCGGCCCCCAACTGCCCGCCGGATAGCCGTTGATGAAGTCGCGCTCCATCGCCCAAACCTTGAGGATGGGATCAACCACGCGCCATGCCGTTTCTACTTCATCGATGCGCAGGAACAGCGAATGGTCGCCTTGTATCACATCCAGCAACAGGCCTTCATATGCGTCGTAATCTTCATCGCTATCCTTGCGATAGGTGGCATCCAGGCTGATGGCACGAGTGTGCAAGTCCAGGCCCGGAACTTTGACCTGCATTTCCATTTTTAAACAATCATTGGGCTGGATGCCGAGCATGATCCAATTGGGCTGCGATGGACCTTGGCGCGTGTGGCGCAGCAGATCCTGCGGCGGGCTCTTGAAGCGGACGCAAATCGCAGAGCTGCCTTCCGCCATACGCTTGCCGGTGCGCAGGTAGAACGGCACACCCGCCCAGCGCCAGTTATCGATGAACAGCTTCAGCGCTGCATAAGTTTCCGTGGTGCTGTCCGCAGCCACACCGGCTTCCTCCAGATATCCCGGTACCGTTTTTCCATCTATGCTGCCGCTGGTGTACTGCCCGCGGAAAGCATGTGCATGGACCGAGTTCTGCGTGATTGGACGTATCGCTTTCAGCACTTTCACTTTTTCATCGCGCAGATGTTCGGCAGACATCGTCACCGGCGGTTCCATCGCCACCAGCGCCAGCAGTTGCAGCAAGTGGCTCTGGATCATATCGCGCAAGGCGCCGGCACCTTCGTAGTAATCGGCGCGCCCTTCGATGCCCAGCGTTTCGGAATGGGTGATCTGCACGTGGTCTATGTAGTGATGGTTCCACAGCGGCTCTAGCAACAGGTTGGCGAAGCGGAACACCATCACGTTCTGCACCGTGCCTTTGCCGAGGTAATGATCGATACGATAAATTTGCGGCTCGTCCAGATGTTTATACAGACCTCTTTGCAAAGTCTGTGCGCTCAGCAAATCGTAGCCAAACGGCTTTTCGATCACCACGCGGCGCCAGCCATTCTTTTGCTTGAGCAGCCCCACGCCGCCGAGCTTGTCTATGATCGCCGGGAATTCCGACGGGCGCACCGCCATGTAGTACACGATGTTGGGAGGGAAATCCTTATTTCCTTCCAGCATCTGTTGCAAGCGCTGATAGGCAGCGTCATCTCCGGGCGGACTGGCGTGATAGTGCATACGGGCACAAAAGCGTTCCAGTGCGGGTTTGTCTATGCCCTGTGGATAGACCGGCTCCAGCATCTTGACGACCTCGGCAATCCATCCTTCGCGTTGCCGCAATTCGATGCCGCAACCGAGGATGACCATGTGTTCCGGCAAGCGCTTGGCCATCTCCAGGCGGAACAGCGCCGGAATCAGTTTACGCCGGCTGAGGTTGCCGGCGGCACCAAATATCATCAGCGTGCAGGGTTCCAATATTTTCATGTTCATTTGTTCGTGTGTTTGACTGGCGTATGTTTAATTGCATGTCCGCCAAATGCATTGCGCATCGTGGATAACAAACGGTATCCGTAACCGGTCTCGTCCTGGCTGGTGAAACGCATCTGCAACGCCAGCGTCAGCACCGGTGCGGCGACACCCTGATCGATCGCCTCGATCACCGTCCAGCGGCCTTCGCCGGAGTCCGGCACGTAAGGCGCCACTTCTGCCAGTCCCTGATCATTCTGCAAAGCCTCCGCGGTCAGATCAAGCAGCCAGCTGCGCACCACCGAACCATGCCGCCACAACTCGGTGATCTGCGCCAGGTCCAGCGCGAACTCCTGCTTGCCGCGCAACAGATCCAGCCCTTCGGACAACGATTGCATCATGCCGTACTCGATGCCGTTGTGGATCATCTTGGTGAAATGCCCTGCGCCTACCGGGCCCACATGCGCCCAACCGTGCTCCACAGAAGGTGCCAGAACTTTCAGTATCGGAGTCATCGTTTGCGCCACGGCAGGGGTAGCACCCACCATCAGGCAATAGCCGTTCTCCAGTCCCCACACTCCGCCTGAGGTGCCGGAATCCATGAAGCCGATGCCCTGCTCAGCCAGCCAGGCACCGCGCCGTTGAGTGTCGTGATAATTGGAATTGCCGCCGTCCACGATGATGTCACCTTTGGCCAATAACGGCGCGAGCGAGCGGATCTGCTGTTCGGTCGGTTCCCCGCTAGGCAGCATCAGCCACACGATGCGCGGGCCGGATAATTTTGTGACGGCCTCTGCCACTGAGGCGGCAGCTATCATGCCCTCCTCTTTGGCAAGCTGCGCGACCATCTCCGCAGCGCGATCATAACCCACCACCTCAATGCCACCACGGCGCAACCTGCGCACCATGTTGCCGCCCATCTTGCCCAGCCCTATCATCGCCAACCGCATAAACCCTCCCAGGAAATTATCAAGCAGTGCGACCGCCACATGCCAGCTGTAGAACCGCATCGTCGTCATCATATAACAGTGCGGGAATTATAAGTCTTAATTTTGCCAGTACAAACGACAGATGCACCCGATCCACATCGCGCTCACTTGCGCGCTGTAATGAGCAGGACGTTTTCGAAAATCATGTCTATACTATGCATACACAGAGGAGGAATGGATATGCAAAAAAATACCAAGATTGATCCACACGGACCGCTCAATCTCAGCCTGAACGCGGTTCAGCAGTCCATGACTAACCAACTCATTTTTTCTGTGGGCAAAGATCCCATCACCGCCACGGATCGCGACTGGTTCTTCACCCTCGCCAATGTAGTGCGCGAACGCCTGATCGAACGCTGGATGGCAACCATGCGCCGTTACTACATCAATGATACCAAGCGGGTGTATTACCTCTCCATGGAATTTTTGATCGGCCGCAGCCTGATGAATAGCGTGCTCAACATCGGCTTCGAGGAAGAAGTGCGCAAGGCATGCAGCGAAGCCGGCCTTGATCTGGATAAAGTTAAAAATCTGGAATTCGATGCCGCACTGGGTAATGGTGGCTTGGGTCGTCTGGCGGCCTGCTTCCTCGACTCCATGGCGACCATGGGAGTACCGGGGTACGGTATGGGCATTCGCTACGAATACGGTATGTTCAATCAGAAGATCGAAAGCGGCTGGCAAGTTGAACACCCGGACAACTGGCTGCGTTATGGCAATCCGTGGGAATTCCCGCGTCCCGAAGTGCTTTATCCGGTTAAGTTTCATGGTCAGGTAGCGCAATACACCGACGAGAGTGGTATTTTGCGCAACCACTGGACGGATGCCGACGAGGTCATGGCGATGGCCTACGACACGCCAGTTCCCGGCTTTGGCCTCAACACGGTCAACAACATGCGCCTGTGGTCGGCCAAGGCTTCGCGCGATTTCGATCTCAAGTACTTCAATGAGGGCAATTACATCAGGGCGGTAGAAGACAAGAATCAATCCGAGAACCTGTCCAAGGTACTTTATCCGGACGACACCACCGACATGGGCAAGGAGCTGCGCCTCAAGCAGCAGTATTTTTTCGTCAGCGCATCGCTACAGGACATTCTCTACCGCTACTCCAAGCATCATGATACTTTCGAGGAACTGCCGGACAAGGTGGCAGTCCAGCTCAACGACACTCACCCTTCAATTGCCATCCCTGAACTGATGCGCCTCCTGGTGGATATTCACCATCTGGGCTGGGATCAAGCCTGGAGCATCACTACACGCACTTTTTCCTACACCAACCACACGCTGATGCCGGAAGCGCTGGAAACCTGGCACGTGGGATTATTTGAGTCAGTACTACCGCGTCACTTGCAGATCATCTACGAAATCAACCAGCGTTTCCTGAAAGATGTGATGCACGCTTTCCCCGGCGACAACGAGTTGCTCCGCCGCATGTCCATCATAGACGAAACGCATGGCCGCCGCGTGCGCATGGCGCATCTGGCGATCGTAGGCAGCCACCATGTCAACGGTGTGGCGCAGCTTCATTCCGAGCTGATGAAAACCACGATCTTTGCCGACTTCGACCGCTACTATCCAGGCAAGCTGACCAATATCACCAATGGCATCACGCCGCGCCTGTGGCTGAATCAGGCCAACCCGGGACTGGCCAGCCTGATCACCAGCCGTATTGGCAAAAGCTGGATTACCGATTTATCGCAACTGAAGCAACTGAAAAATCTATCTGACGACAAGACCTTTCAGAGCGAATTCCGCGCCGTCAAGCTCGCCAACAAACAACGTCTAGCCGAATTGATCAAAGCCAAACTGGACCTGACAATCAACCCTAATAGCCTGTTCGACGTGCAGGTCAAACGCATCCACGAGTACAAGCGCCAACTGCTCAATCTGCTCCACGTCGTTACGCTGTATAACCGCATCCGTTCCAACCCATCGCTTGAAGTCGTGCCGCGCACCGTGATCATTGCAGGGAAAGCAGCGCCCGGATATGCCACCGCCAAACTTATCATCAAGCTCACCAACAGCATTGCCGATATCGTTAATAATGATCCGGCTGTACGCAACCTTCTAAAATTGGTGTTCATTCCCAATTACGACGTCTCTACCGCCTGCGAGATCATCCCGGCAGCAGACCTGTCGCAGCAAATCTCCACTGCAGGGACGGAAGCTTCAGGCACCGGCAACATGAAACTCGCACTTAATGGTGCGCTGACCATAGGCACACTCGATGGTGCAAATATTGAAATCATGCAGGAAGTAGGTGAAGACAACATCTTCATCTTCGGACTTGATACGCAGGAAGTCGCCTCGCTGAAAAACTCAGGCTATAACGCTTGGAATTACTATAACTCCAACAATGAATTGAAATGCGCGCTGGATATGATAGGTTCGGGTTACTTCTCGCCAGATCGGGCTGACCGTTTCCAGTCTATCGTCCGTAATCTCACCCAAGGTGGAGACCAATATTTTCTGCTGGCCGATTATGCTGCCTATATCGCCGCGCAAGAACGAGTGGATGCCCTCTACCGCGATCAGACGCAATGGACGCGCCGCGCTATTCTAAATGTCGCAGGTATGGGCAAATTCTCCAGCGACCGCACGATTAGTGAATATGCTGAAAAAATTTGGGGAGCGAAGCCAGTATTTAATTAGCACAGAACCGTAAAAAAATTGAATATGATTTTTTGGACTGCTGTAATCCGACTTGCTTGGACTAGATGATAGCGCCCGGAACCGGAATCGAATATCTCGCGCTATGTAAGATGATGGAATGGTTGGCGTGATTTTGATCTATAAGGTGCCCTCTACGATGCCCCCCATTATTAACCACAAGGAACTTGGCTCAGCTCTATCAAACCTCAAGCATTTCCCCTGAAGATTCTGTGGCTTATGTCAAGGCCCTCGAAGCGGACACTCAGTTAAATTACCCCCGGCAAAGCTGGGGGCTTATTAGGTGAGCCCCTCAAAGGATCCGATAAAACCGTGAGCCGCCCAAGGCGGCTACACGCCCTGGTTTTACCCCGATTCCACGGATACTCAGTTAAGAGCGGGTTGATGGATATTACCATTACTTAATTGCCGCTTCTTTCTTTGGTTATAAAACCGTTCGATGTAATCAAATATGTCGGCTCTGGCGTCTCCTCTAGTCAT
>JANXXX010000066.1 GCA_025350405.1 Gallionella sp. | reverse complement strand
TTGCCGCTGACAGGACAGGTGCGTCCAGCGTGAGTAAGATGAAGAAGAAAACCCCGGCGAGAAGTCTGCTGAGGGTGAAAAAAAGTGAAAACAGATCAGTTTTTTAACAATTCGGGCGCGCCTGAATAGTTTCCGCTTCATACGGATACTTGTTCGGCGCTTCCTTAAGTCTCTTGGTGACAATCTCTCTCAGTGCTTGCGGCCCCGGGCCAGATCTCAACGCTATTGGATCTGCAACTGGAAGTGGAACTTCATCTCCGCCTCCCCCTCCGTTTCCAACTGTAACCAGCTTTTCCCCGACTACTGGAGCGGCAGGAACAACTGTAATTATTACCGGAACCGATTTTGATCCTAACCCAGCAAACAATACGGTTAAATTCGGCGGAGTCGCAGCAATTGTCACGGTTGCATCAACCACATCACTTACTGTCACAGTTCCGAACTTGGCGCCCAGCGGAACAATCACAGTTACAACAGCAGCCGGGACGGGTACATCGGGTAGCATCTTCATAGTAAATGGGCCAGGAACCCTTACAGGTCAAGTCATAGATGCCTTTACTCCCGCACTTTTATTACAGGGAGTGACAGTCGCTGTAAGCGGGGTTCCACCTTCAACGACTACTGATGCAAACGGTATTTATACAGTAGCCAATCTACCTAACGGCGCTTATTCCCTGAATGTTACGAATCCCGGCTATATTGCCGAAATCATCAGCAATTTCACGGTCTGGGCTAATGTTACGAGTACAGTAGAGACCGTTCATCTGGTACAAACTCCTCTGTATGCCGGATCAGGGACTGTTTCAGGAACAGTAAATAATGCATTTACTGGCTTGGGCTTACCCAACGTTACTCTGAACTTCAGGAGCGGTATCAATACAACAACAACGGGGACAATTGTAGGCACGGTAACTACCGGTGCAAACGGAACCTATTCGTTTTCTCTACCCGGCGGAAACTACACTGCTGAGGCGATACTGCCTTCATATACAACTGCATATTTCACTGTTACCTCCTTGGGTGGCCTGACAAGAGCCAATCAGAATGGCACGATTAACCCCACTCTGCCGGTAGGTCAGACTAGAGTAATCCTGACATGGGGTGCTATTCCTGCCGACCTTGACAGTCATTTGACTGGCCCGCTTTCAGGGAGCACTAGCAGGTTTCATGTTTATTACGCTTCACGTGGAAGCAGCACTGCCTCACCATTTGCAAATCTGGATGTAGACAATACATTTGGTTACGGTCCGGAAACAACAACCATATATCAACAGACTACCGGAACATACAGATTTTCAGTTCATGATTATTCTAATCTCTCAAGTACAAGCAGTCTTGCGTTATCCGCTTCCGGCGCCAAGGTAAGGGTATACAATTCGACCGGACTTGTTGCGACATTCAATGTGCCTGCCAATCAGGGTGGCACATTGTGGTCGGTATTTGAACTCAATGGAAATACCATCATACCTGTAAGCACTATGACTTATGCATCCAGCTCATCAACGATACCTTGATTTGGGACGATATCTCAACCTGTAGAATACAGATGAGGTGGAGGTAGATATCCGCCGTATGTGAATCGCATAACCGCCGCAATGCGGAGTAAGCTGCTGTTGATTTAGTACCACTAATGAAGAGAGTTTTTGACTAGTGCTCAGGTTTTTAATTTTTGTACTAAAAAGTCCGGCCAGCCCGGGCTTTTGTTTTTATCGTTTACAATGCGACACATGCAAAGTGATCAAAATAACCACCCAGATAGCAGTCGTAAGCTCCAGTCCGGCAACCTGATCCTGGTGGGCATGATGGGCTCAGGCAAAACCACGATGGGGAGGGCACTGGCCAAGCATCTCGGCAAGGTGTTCGTGGACAGTGACGAGGAGATCATCAAGCGTACCGGCGTGACGGTTCCGCACATATTCGATATTGAAGGTGAAGCCGGGTTTCGTCTGCGCGAAACCGCAGCCATACGCGATCTGGCTGGACGCGATAACACGGTACTGGCAACCGGCGGAGGCGCAGTGCTGGAGGAGCAAAACCGCGCGATGCTGCAACAGAACGGGATAGTCATCTACCTCAAGGCGAGCGTGCATGATCTATGGCAACGCACCCGGCATGATCGTAACCGACCATTGTTGCAGACCAGCGATCCCCATGCCAAGCTGACCGCATTGTTTCAGCAACGCGATGCGCTTTATCAGCAAGTGTCGGATATTGTCGTCCATAGCGGAAAACAGAGCGTGCATACCTTGATGTTGCAGCTGGTGGATGAAATAGAGGCATTCAGAAAAAGTTGTCATTAGGAAATCTTGAGCGTTGATTGGAAGAGCATGCAAACATTGACAGTAGGGTTGGGTGAACGCAGTTATCCGATACATATCGGCAGCGGCTTGCTCGACCACGCGGAATTGCTGCAAGCGCATGTGCCGCGCAAGCGGGTAGCCATCGTCTCCAATACCACAGTCGCGCCGCTGTATCTGGAGAAGCTTCAGCATATCCTGCAAACCATCGGCATCAGCAGCATGAAGATCATTCTGCCGGACGGAGAAGAGTATAAGAACTCTGAAACGCTGAACCTGATCTACGATGCGCTGCTCAAGAATCGTTGCGAGCGCAGTACACCGCTGATCGCATTGGGCGGCGGCGTGATCGGCGATATGACCGGCTATGCAGCTGCGACCTATTTGCGCGGTGTGCCATTCATCCAGATTCCGACCACGTTGCTGGCACAGGTGGATTCCTCGGTAGGCGGCAAGACCGGTATCAACCATCCGCTTGGCAAGAACATGATAGGTGCGTTCTACCAGCCGCAACTAGTGCTGGCCGATACCGATACGTTGAACACCCTGCCGGATAACCAATTAGCGGCAGGTATTGCCGAGGTCATCAAGTATGGGCTGATCCGCGACCTTCCTTTTCTCGAGTGGCTGGAGCAAAACATGGATAAACTGCTGGAACGCGATACCGCCGCGCTGCAATATGCAATTGCGCGCAGTTGCCGGAATAAGGCCGAGGTCGTCGCGGCTGACGAACGCGAGAGCGGTGAGCGCGCGCTACTGAATCTGGGGCATACGTTCGGTCATGCGATCGAGTCCGGCATGGGTTATGGCAACTGGCTACATGGTGAAGGTGTCGCGGCAGGCACGGTGATGGCGGCAGACTTGTCGCAACGTCTGGGCTGGATCAGCGCTCAGGATGTGGTGCGCATCCGAAAGATGTTCGAGCGTGCCAAATTGCCGGTGATTGCGCCCGATCTGGGCTTGGACAAATATCTTGAATTGATGGGGCTGGACAAGAAGGTGGAGGGCGGCAAAATGCGTTTCGTGCTGCTTAAGCAGGTCGGACATGCCGTGGTATATGGCGATGTACCGCCAGCCCTGTTGCAGCAGACCCTTGAGGCATGTGTGCATGACTGAACTAGCACCTTACGCCGTCTCAAAAAACAATTCGCGCGGCCGGCAAGTAACCGAGGATGCGCCGCAAGGGCGCAGCGAATTCCAGCGTGACCGCGACCGCATCATCCATTCCGGTGCGTTTCGCCGTCTCGAATACAAGACACAAGTGTTTGTGAACCACGAAGGCGACTTGTTTCGTACTCGCCTGACGCACAGCATCGAAGTGGCACAGATCGCGCGCTCCATCGCGCGGCGTTTACATTTGAACGAAGACCTTGCCGAAGCAATCTCGTTGGCGCACGACCTCGGGCACACCCCGTTCGGCCATGCCGGGCAGGACGCGCTGAACGCCTGCATGAAAGCCTATGGCGGGTTCGAGCACAATCTGCAATCGCTGCGCGTCGTGGACCTGCTGGAAGAGCGCTATGCCGCGTTCGATGGATTGAACCTGTGCTTCGAGACACGCGAGGGCATACTCAAGCATTGCTCCGCAGACAAAGCCGCAAAGCTGGGTGAACTGGGCGAGCGCTTCCTGAACAATCGCCGCCCTTCGCTGGAAGCGCAAGTTGCCAACCTTGCCGACGAGATCGCTTACAACAATCACGATGTGGATGACGGTTTGCGTTCCGGCTTGATCACGCTGGAACAACTCGAAGCCGTGCCGCTGGTTGCAGAGCAATTGAGCGAAGTGCGTCATGCCTATCCGAATTTGCCGGAACGGCGCGTGGTGCATGAAACCGTGCGGCGCATAATCAATACACTGGTGTCCGACCTGATCCGGCAAAGTGTGTCGAATATCAGTTCACAAGCCTTGGCCACGCTGGAAGACGTACGCAGCGCTCCTGCGCTGATCGCCTACAGTACCGAGATCAACGAACAGCAGCGTGCGCTGAAAAACTTTTTGCGCATCCATCTGTACCGCCATTACCGTGTGCTGCGCATGAGTGCCAAGGCACAGCGCATCATCAGCGACTTGTTCGAAATATTCATCGCAGACAGCCGTTTGTTGCCGCCGCAGTTTCAAAGTTTGGCTGAACAAGATCGAGCACGTGCGGTTGCAGACTATATCGCCGGGATGACCGACCGCTATGCCATCCGCGAGCATCGCAGGATTTTTGCGGTAGAAGAGGCGGTGTAGTTGTTGAAGCCGCGCTCCACCCTGCTTCGGCGGGGTTTGTTATTTGGTGCGGTATCGGTATAATGCGCGGCTTCCGAAGTTGGCTGAACTTGCTTAATTCATTGGGCTTGGTTATCGGAGAAGTACGGCAACAATGGCCTGGTAGCTCAGTCGGTAGAGCAGAGGATTGAAAATCCTTGTGTCGGTGGTTCGATTCCGCCCCGGGCCACCAGTATTTATAAGGCTTGCAGCGATGCAGGCCTTTTTCTTGTTACAAACGCGGGGGTGTTTCAATATAATTTCCTATTTATTGCCGTACCCTTGGGATTGCCAACAACTTCAGGGGACTTGGCTTTGACGTACTGGTTTGGAACTTATAAGTACTAGCTTTGGTCGAATCGCAGGTTTCTGGAGGGCTTTTGCCATACCAGTTTTAAATTTAACCTGGGGAAGTTTAATTTGAATCTCGGCAAAAAGCTCTTTCTGACCGCCCTCATTCCGATGCTGATCGTTCTGCTCTCAGGTGGGTTTGCCATGTGGCAAACCGACAGGATGCTGGAAAACTTTGCTACCGTCGGCGACACATATAATACCAATGCCCTCGCGGCTCTTGAAATGCAGGTGGATTTCAAGGAGCAGATACATCAATGGAAAAATGTTCTTCTTCTGGGCGACATTCACGCTGAGCGGGACAAACATTGGGCTGAGTTCCAGCGCGTAGAAAAAGAAATAGACATGGACGGGACCAAACTTGCCCTCAACTTGGGAGAGTCCAGGGCCGCGCCGATGATCCGAGATTTTATTGATAACCACAGGAAAGCTGGCGTGGCCTACAGGAAGTCCTTGGGGCTGTTCATGGGAGAGCATTTTGACATCCACCATGCGGACAACATCATCGGTGGGATAGACAAGCAGTTGTCTGAGGAACTCAAAGATGCAGTCAACCTCATTTCAGAGGAATCCGATTTCTTTGCACGAAAAACCATGGACGATGCAAGACGTGCTGCCATACTTAGTTTCTTCGGCATGTTTATTACCTTGCTCGTCGCAGCAATTCTTTTCCTTCATTCGCTCAAAAAGCATGTCCTTTTCCCTATCGGCCTTTTGTCTGATTTTGCCCGAAAATTCGGCACCGGTGACCATAGCCAGTGCATGTACTTTAAATCGGACGATGAATTCGGGACGCTCACCGAAACATTCAATCAGGCTTGGGAAAGAATCGAAACCTTGGTTACCAACCTTGAAGCATCAAAGGCGCGATACCGCAATCTGATTCAAGGAATAGACGCGATCATTTGGGAGCTAGATCCACTAACAAACAAGTACACCTTTGTCAGTCAGCACGTCGAAGAGCTACTGGGCTATCCGTTGTCAAACTGGCTCAGCGAGCCAAGATTCATGGAGCAACACTGCCATCCGGATGATCTTGCCATCTGCCAGGAAAGAATCCTTGAGACATTGGAGGGCGGAGCCGCAAACGAATATATCCATCGGGCAATAACCGCAAGTGGCAGCATGGTCTGGCTCAATAACCGCATCAAGCTGATCAAGGACGAGCAAAGCAAGGAAACTTTCGTTCTTGGCGTGATGGTGGACATTACCCGGATGAAACAATACGAAGACCGGATGGCTTACCTTTCCAGCCACAACGAGCTCACCGGTTTGCCAAACCGGAATCTGCTGGTTGACCGATTGGAGCGCGCGATAGTTCATGCGATGGGGAGGGGCAACATGACCGCACTGATATTGGTCAATATCGATCGCTTCAAACTCATCAATGAAAGCCTGGGACATAAATTGGGCGATGAAGTGATCAAGTCCATTTCCCAACGATTGCAGAAAACCATCGGCACAGACGATACCCTAGCGCATCTCGGTGGTGATGAATTTGCGGTGGTTTTGCGCGAAGTCAACAAACCGGAAGATGCCGCCGAGATCGCCAGGGCAATTCTTCGCCAAGTGGAGTTGCCCATGGAAATCGACGGGGATCCGCTGGTAGCAAATTGCAGCATAGGCATCAGCATTTACCCTAAGGATGGGAGCGATGCCGGCACCCTGCTGAAAAATGCAGGCTCAGCCTTGACTAGCGTCAAGCAGCAAGAAAAGAATAGTTTCAAGTTTTACACGGAACAAATGAATGCCATGGCATTGTTCTCGCTGAAACTTGAAAACAAGATGCGTAGCGCGATTGAAAACATGGAGTTCGCGCTTTACTATCAACCGCAAATCAATATTACTGAAAATAGGTTGATAGGCGTCGAAGCACTGATACGCTGGATACAGCCTGGAGAACCCACAGTTCTACCGATGAATTTCATTCCCTTGGCCGAAGAAACTAACCTGATCCTGCCCATAGGAGAGTGGGTGCTCCGGGAAGCGTGTCGCCAAAATAAAGCGTGGCAAGATAAGGGACTTGCGCCATTTTGCGTCGCCGTCAACCTCTCAGCCAATCAATTTGCCCAGCCGGACATTATAGAGCTAGTCGCACGAATTCTTGATGAAACAGGACTGGCTCCCAAGTACCTGGAACTTGAAATCACCGAGAGCGTGATGATGCAGGAGGTGGAAATAGTCATCAGAAATCTTGAGGCGCTCCATCGTTTGGGAGTCAAGCTCGCCATTGACGATTTCGGCACAGGATATTCGAGCCTGAGTTACCTCAAGCGCTTGCCGATAGACAAGCTGAAAGTGGACAAGTCGTTCGTGCAGGACATCACAATTGATTTTGATGATGAGGCTATCGTGTCGACCATCATCGCCATGGCTCATAACCTGAAGATAGGTGTAATTGCTGAAGGTGTCGAGACCGAAGCGCAGCTGCAATACCTGCGCGACAAGAAATGCGATGAGGTTCAGGGCTATTATTACAGCGAGCCGCTGGCTGCCGATTTACTCGAAAGTTATCTGTCGAGTGAAACATTATTTTCCCCTCTGCGTCGAACCCATGCTGAGACGCACTCCCTGCTCACTTTAAGCGGGTTCACAGACTGTCGATAGCCGGGGTCCGATAGTTGGGGGTGTATAGAACAGCAGCAAAATGATAGAATGTCACGATGTTATTGGAGTGACAATTCCAATTGTCGGTGGTTCGAGGTTATATTGAATTGACTGAAAAGGTCTACACGAAATACGTGCAGGCCTTTTTCATTTTTATATACCTCGCCACATGCAAAGAAAGCAACAATGATCAACTCAGCAGAAAAAATAAATACAGACACCACATCAGCGACTTCCACAGAAGTTGCACGCGAAGGCCAGATCGTTCGCGAAGACCAGGTGGTTCGAGAAGTCAGGCGCCGCCGCACCTTCGCGATCATCTCGCACCCGGACGCGGGTAAGACCACGCTCACCGAAAAGCTGCTGCTGTTCGGTGGCGCGATCCAGATGGCGGGCACGGTGAAGGCGCGCAAGAGCAGCCGCCATGCGACCTCCGACTGGCTGGAAATCGAGAAGCAGCGCGGTATCTCGGTAGCCAGCTCGGTGATGCAGTTTACCTACGACGATTGCGTGATCAACCTGCTTGACACACCGGGACACCAGGATTTTTCCGAAGACACTTATCGCGTGCTGACCGCAGTTGATGCGGCGGTGATGGTGGTGGACGCCGCCAAGGGCGTCGAAGCCCAGACCATCAAGCTGCTTGAAGTGTGCCGCCTGCGCAACACGCCTATCATCACCTTCATCAACAAGATGGATCGCGAGGTGCGCGAGCCGCTGGAAGTGCTGGACGAGATCGAGTCGGTGCTGAAAATAAAATGTGCGCCAGTCACTTGGCCGATCGGCATGGGCAAGCGCTTTCAGGGCGTGTATCACTTGTTGAACGACGAAGTAATGCGCTTCTCGCCGGGCGAAGCCAAGGCAGGACAGGAAGTGGAAATATTGAGGGGCGCGCAAATCGAACAACTGGACAAGCTGTGTTCTAGCGAAATGAAGACCATGCGCGACGAGACTGAACTGGTGATGGGTGCAGGCGCGTCGTTCGATCTGCAAGAGTTTCTCAAAGGGCAGCAATCGCCGGTGTTCTTCGGTTCCGGCGTCAACAACTTCGGCGTACGCGAGATTCTGCGCGCCTTGGTGGATTGGGCACCACCACCATTGCCGCGCGCCACTGATGTGCGCATCGTGCAACCGACCGAAGCCGCATTCACCGGCTTCGTGTTCAAGATCCAGGCCAACATGGACCCGAATCACCGCGACCGCATCGCGTTTCTGCGCGTGTGTTCAGGCAAGTACAGTTCGGGCATGAAGGTGAAGCATCGCCGCACCGGCAAGGAGATGAAGCTTGCCAACGCGGTCACCTTCATGGCCAATGAGCGCACCAGGATGGATGAAGCCTACGCGGGCGACATCATCGGCGTGCACAACCACGGCCAGTTACAGATCGGCGATGTGCTCACCGAAGGCGAGGCGCTCACCTTCAAGGGGATCCCCTACTTCGCGCCCGAGCTGTTCAGCCGCGTGCGCCTGCGCGACCCGATGAAGGCCAAGCAACTGGAGAAGGGATTGCGCCAGCTCGGCGAAGAAGGCGCGGTGCAGGTGTTCTCGCCGCTGGTCGACAACACCCCGCTAATCGGCGCGGTCGGCCAGTTGCAGTTCGAAGTAGTCGAGCACCGCCTAAAATCGGAATACGGCGTGGACGCGGTGTTCGAGCGCGCGGGTATACACACTGCACGTTGGGTGACTTGCAAAGACGCGGCGCATCTGAACGAATTCGTCAAAGCCAACCAGAACCGCCTGGCCAAGGATGTGGACGGCAACTACGCCTATCTAGCCGACACCGGCGTGAACCTGCGCTTGGCTCAAGAGCGCTGGCCGAAAGTACAGTTCCATGCGACGAGAGAGCATGGCCAGCAACTAAGCTAGCCTTCTTGCTTGATTCGCCAAGTCAGGAAACAGCACCTTCATTGATACAGCGCTGGAAACCGTTTGCGCAGATGCTCCACCTTGGGAAGGTCGTTTATCACGATATAAGGTTTATTCGGGTGCAGCGCCAGAAAATTCTGGTGGTAATCCTCAGCCGGGTAAAACTGTTGCAGCGGCACGACCTGCGTGACGATAGGCGCGGAAAATGCGCGTGCGGCGGTGAGTTTCAGGATGAAATCTTGCGCAACCTTCTGCTGCTCCGTGCTGGTGTAAAAGATCGCCGAGCGGTACTGGCTGCCGACATCCGGCCCTTGACGGTTGAGTTGGGTCGGGTCGTGCGCCACGCTGAAAAACACTTGCAGCAATTGTTGGTAGCTCACCATCGCCGGATCAAAACGGACGCGCACCGATTCGGCATGCCCGGTGCTGCCCTCGCTGACCTGTTCGTAATGCGCCGTGGCCGCGTTGCCGCCCGCATAGCCTGATTCCACATGCGACACGCCCTTGACGTGCTTGAACACCGCGTCCACGCCCCAGAAACACCCTCCAGCGAACACTGCCGTCTGTTCTGTTGGCGCGGCGCTGGCGTTTGATAGCGCAAGGCCAAACAGGATGCACAGGCATCCTTTGAGAAAGTTTTTGTGATTGAACATGGCACCCTCCTTTCAAATTTTGCGTTGCGGCACAAAGCGCAGCGCCACCGTGTTCATGCAATAGCGCAAACCCGTAGGCTTCGGGCCGTCGTCAAACACATGCCCCAAGTGCGCATCGCACAGCGCGCATTGCACCTCGGTGCGTGTCATGCCGAACATGTGATCGGTAATTTCGTGGATATTCTCCGCGGCGATCGGCTGCCAGAAACTCGGCCAACCTGTGCCTGAATCGAATTTGGTCTTGGCATCGAACAGCGCATTGTCGCAACACACGCAACGATACAACCCCGGCTCATGCCTGTCATAGCCGGGCTGCGAAAATGGCCGCTCGGTGCCCTGCTCACGCGTCACCTCGTAAGCCAAGGGCGACAGCGTCTTTTTCCATTCGGCATCTTTGCGCACCTTGGCCAGGGTAGCGCGCCCCAGCGGTTTGCCGTCATCGGCAAATTGCATGACGGTCACTCTCTCACTGGCGGGTGATGAACCGGCAAATGAACGCGTTGCACAAAGCGCCGCGATGCCGGATAAAGCGTATAAAAACTGTCTGCGTTGCATGATAATCACCTCTTGCGGTTAATCTTGATCGAACTTTACAGCTGGCTGTTGGACATAGGTTCAGTATCAAGATTCATCATATCCTCTCCTGACGGCTTGTCAAAATTGGCAACTCTGGGATTAACAATCCTGCCGGAGCGAGTATCATAAAACTAGAAGCATCATGAATTGGGTACGAACAATGAGTTTGAATAAGACTGTCATTCATCCCGTCTGGTTGAGAGCAAACCACTGGATCAACCTGATCGCGGTTGTCATCATGGTGCTCAGCGGCTGGCGTATCTACAACGCCTCGCCGATCTTCGCTTTCAGTTTCCCCAAACAGATCACTTTGGGTGGCTGGCTGGCCGGCGCTTTGCTGTGGCACTTCGCGGCGATGTGGCTGCTGTTCTTCAATGGCCTGATGTACTTGTTCATCAATATCGTATCTGGCCGATTTAAAGCCAGATTTTTTCCAATCCGGGTACGTGATTTGCTCAACGACTTGATCGCCGCGTTGAAAGGAAAACTTGCCCATGACAGCCTGTACGAATACAACGCGGTACAGAAGCTGGCTTATCTTTTTGTGATCGTTGATTTGATCCTGCTTGTATTATCAGGATTGGTGGTGTGGAAGCCGGTGCAATTTCCGCTGCTGCGTGAGCTGATGGGCGACTACGACAATGCGCGCATCGTGCATTTCTTTGCGATGGTCGCGCTGCTGGCGTTCGCCGCGATCCATGTAGTGATGGTCGCGCTGGTACCCAAAACCCTGATCATGATGATACGCGGACGCTGAAAGGTACACATGAAAAAATCACTCGATAAATCCATTATTATTCAAGAGGCGCTCAAGGAGCTGCCCTCACCGGCCCGCCGCCTGTTCCTGAAACGTACGCTCACGTTGGGCGGACTGTCGCTGTTGAGCGGATGCACGGTGACCGATGAAGAGTCCGCCGAGCGCATGTTGATGAAGATCTCGCGCTTCAACGACGATGTCCAGGCTTGGCTGTTTGACCCGAACAAATTGGCCCCCACTTATCCCGAGTCCATGATCACCAAGCCGTTCCCGTTCAACGCCTATTACGGACGCGACAAGATTCCGGAAGTCGATGGCGCTGACTTCCTTCTGGAAGTCAGCGGGCTGGTCGCGGACAAACACAGCTGGTCATTGGCAGAGCTGTATCGACTGCCGCAGACTGACCAGGTCACCCGCCTTATTTGCGTTGAGGGATGGAGCGCGATCGGCAAATGGGGCGGGGTCACGTTTGCCACTTTCCTCAAGCGCATCGGCGCCGACGTGTCGGCGAAATATGTCGGCTTCAAATGCGCCGACAATTACTACACCAGCATCGACATGCCCACCGCCTTGCATGCGCAAACGCTGCTGACCTTCACCTACGACGGCAAGACATTGCCGCCGGAATACGGCTATCCGATGAAGCTGCGCATGCCCACCAAGCTGGGGTACAAAAATCCCAAGCACATCGTCGCGATCTTCGTCACCAACACCTATCCCGGCGGATATTGGGAAGACAAGGGATACAACTGGTTTGGCGGTAGTTAAAAGGTAAATCCAAACTATGTCGCTCGTCAAAATCTTGATGCGCGATACCTAATAGAGTAATGTCCGCGCTGGCGATTACGATTAGCCCGATATGGCACAACTCGAAATCAAAAACGTCACACGCCGCTTCGGCGATTTCGTTGCGGTGGATGATGTCAGCCTGAATATCGAAGCGGGAGAGTTCTTCACT
The DNA here is from genome assembly GCA_025350405.1 of Gallionella sp. Classification (GTDB taxonomy): domain Bacteria; phylum Pseudomonadota; class Gammaproteobacteria; order Burkholderiales; family Gallionellaceae; genus Gallionella. The sequence goes on along the minus strand of JANXXX010000066.1, from coordinate 11,977 downwards.
TTGCTGGGCCCCTCCGGTTGCGGCAAGACCACCCTGCTGCGCATGATCGCCGGTTTCGATTTGCCCGATGCCGGACAGATCTTGCTCGACGGCAAAGACCTTGCCGATACCCCGGCTGAGAAGCGTCCGGTGCATACCGTGTTCCAGAGCTACGCGCTGTTCCCGCACATGACGGTGGCCGAGAACATTGCTTTCCCCCTGAAAATGGCGCGCCGCCCCCCGGCAGAAATCCACAAGATGCTCCACGAAACACTGGAACAGGTGCACCTCGCCGACAAAGCCGCAGCCTATCCGCATGAGCTCTCCGGCGGACAGAAGCAGCGCGTGGCGCTGGCGCGCGGCTTGGTCAATCGGCCGCGTTTGCTGTTGCTGGATGAACCGCTGGGCGCGCTTGATGCCAAGCTGCGCGAGGAAATGCAGATCGAGTTGATCAACTTGCAGCGCGATGTCGGGGTGACGTTCGTGTTCGTCACTCATGCCCAAGTCGAAGCGCTGGCGTTGTCACACCGCATCGCGGTGATGAGCCAGGGCAAGGTCGAACAAGTGGATGAGCCGTCCAGGTTGTACGGCTTTCCCAGCAACCGCTTCGTTGCCGATTTCATCGGCCACATCAATATGTTGCCGGCGCAAGTGATCGAATCCGCGCATGGTCATTTGCGCTTGAGCGTTCCCGGATTGGGAGAAATCCTCGCACCGCCGGTCGCCGGCGCGGCTGCCGGGGCTCAGGGCGTGTTCGCCATCCGTCCGGAGCAAGTGCGCATCGGTGAACACGGCGAAATCAGCGAGCTTAGAAATCACTTGCCCGGTGTCGTGACTACGCTGCTCTACCGGGGCGACGTAACGTTATACAAGGTGAAGTTCGCAAGTGGCAAAATGATCGAGGCGCTGTTGCCCAATGCCGCAGCGGGACGCGCCGAGTTGTTCGAAGCAGGCGACGCGGTGAAAGTCGGCTGGCGCCATGATGCCGGGATGTTCTTGCATGAGTGACGAGAGCGCCAATCTCTCGCCAGCGGCGCGGCTGACCAAGTGGCTGGTGAGCGGGCCGCCGTTTATTTTCCTGCTGTTGTTTTTCGTCGCGCCCAGCATGATCATGGTGCTCGCCTCATTCCGCTACCCGGGCGAATTTGGCGGGCTGGCGCCGATCGCTGCAGCCGACCCAAATATCTTGCAGGGATTCACGCTGGAAACTTACCAGTTCTTTTTTGGCGACCTTATTTACAGCGAAATATTCGTTAAATCTTTTCTGGTCGCGACCGCCACCACGCTGATTTGCCTGCTGCTGGCTTATCCGTTGGCGCTGTTGATCGCGCGCAGCCCGAAAACAAGCCGCGACTTGATGGTGTTGCTGGTGATTCTGCCGTTTGCCAGCAATTTCCTGATCCGCGTTTACGCCTGGATGATCATCCTCGGGCCGCAGTCGGCGTTCAGCCAGTTGGTCAACAGCCTGCTCGCAGTGTTCGGCGCGGGGCCGGTGCATTTGCTGTTCTCACCGTTCGCTGTACTTGTCGGCATGGTATACGTGCACTTGCCGTTCATGGTGCTGCCGCTCTATACCAATCTGGAAAAGCACGATCCGGCTTTGCTCGACGCGGCGCAGGATCTGGGTGCAAATGCGTGGCAGCGTTTCTGGCGGGTGACTTTCCCGTTGTCCCTGCCGGGAATTTTTTCCGGTTCCGCCTTGGTGTTCATCCCGGTGCTCGGCATGTTTGCGATTCCCGACATTCTCGGCGGCACCGGCGACATGCTGATCGGCAACTTGATCAAGGAGCAATTTCTCGGCACGCGCGACTGGCCGTTCGGCTCCACCCTGTCGATCATGCTGACCATTGCCGTGCTGCTGATCGCCTGGCTCGCGGCAAAATTTGGCGGCAGCAGGGGGCGCTATGCATAAGGGATCCGGGCGTAGGGGGCCGTGGCTGTGGACCGGCGCACTTACGGTGTACGCCTTTCTCTACGTGCCACTGGCGATCGTGATCGCTTATTCGTTCAACGATTCGCGCCTCAACGCGGAATGGGTCGGGTTCACCTGGCGCTGGTACGAGGTGTTGTTGCATGACCAGGATATGCTTGCCGCCGCCGGCAATTCGCTGTTCATCGCTTTGGTATCCAGCTGCATTGCTACCATCCTCGGCACCATGGCCGGCATCGCCATGCATCGCTATGGCATGAAAGTACTGACTTTCATGGTGCTGACGCCGGTGGCGATGCCGGAAATCCTGCTCGGCGTTTCGCTGCTGCTATTTTTCATCCAGGTGTTGAACCTGACCCTGGGTATGATTTCGATCATTTTTGCGCACATCACGTTTTCCATTTGTTTTGTCGCGGTGATTGTGCGTGCGCGTTTGGCCGGCATGGACGAGAGCATTTTCGAGGCGGCGCGCGACTTGGGGGCATCACCGTGGGAAACTTTTCGCTACGTGACTTTCCCGCTGATTCTGCCTGGTGTGATTGCCGGCGGGCTAATGGCGTTCACGCTGTCGATCGACGATTTCGTGATCACGTTCTTCACCGCCGGGGTGGGCGTGCAGACCCTGCCGCTGCGCATCTACTCGATGATCAAGATCGCGGTGACGCCGGAAGTGAACGCGGTGTCCACGCTGCTGATGCTGCTCACGCTGACATTGATCCTGCTAGCGTCAAAGTTTGCGCCGGATGTACTGAAAGGAAAAGTATGAAAATCTATTGCCACATAACCAGCGACTTGGCTGGCGCTTTTTGGCCGCCTAGTCGAATGGCTAGTAGTTACATCAGAGAACACAGAGTACCCAGAGAAAACCGGACCTCTCTCTATGTACTCTGTGTTCTCTGTGGCTTATGGTTTGTTTTGGCGTCCACCTATGCACACGCCGAAGACGTGCTGCATCTCTACAACTGGAACAACTACATCTCGGACGAGACCATATCGCGCTTCGAGACGCAGTGCGCGTGCCGCGTGGTGCAGGACTACTACTCCGACAACGAGGAGATGCTCGCCAAGCTGGCCGCCGGGGCGAGCGGCTATGACCTGATCGTGCCGACCGGCAATGCGATGGAGTCGCTGATCCGCCAGCACGCGTTGCGCCCACTGGACAAAAGTTTGCTGCCGAATCTGAAAAATATCGCCCCTGCATATCTCAACACCGCGTTCGATCCCGGCAACCGCTACTCGGTGCCTTACGCCTACACGCTGACGCTGATCGGTTACAACAGCGAAAAGGTGCGCGAGCTGGGCTTGCCGGTTGACAGCTGGGCGGTGATCTTCGAGCCGCGCTATCTGGAGAAACTAAAAGGCCGCGTCACCGTGCTCGACAGCCAGCGCGAACTGCTGGTGGCGGCACTGAAGTATCTTGGGTATTCGGCAAACGATGTAAATGAAGAACACTGGAAACAGGCGCGCGACCTGATCATCCGCGCCAAGCCGTACTGGGCGGCATTCAATGCGTCAAGTTACATTAAAGAATTAACTGTCGGCAACATCTGGCTGGTGCACGGCTATTCCAACGACATCTTCCAGGCTGATCTCGATGCGCAAAAAGCCGGCAGGAAATTCCGCCTCCTCGCCAGCATTCCCCATGAGGGTGCGGTGCTGGCGCTGGACTCGATGGTGCTGCACAACAGCGGCCCGCGCCCCGACCTCGCGCACCGCTTCATCAATTTCATGTTCGATGGAAAGAATTCTGCTGAGCTCACCAACCTGATCGGTTCCGGCAATCCCAACCGTGATGCATTGCAATACATCAAACCGGAGATCGCGCAAAACCCCACAGTGTTTCCCGACCGCGCGCAACTGGCGCGGCTGGAAATGCTGCGCGATCTGGACCGACACCAGCGCCGTGTGCTGTCGCGCATCTGGACCGAGATCAAACTGCGCTGATTTTTGGCTGAACATCGTGAACCCGCACCGGCATGATATTGAAAAACTCTATGCGCAACTGCACAGCGGCGCGCAGGGGTTGACGCAGGCAGAGGCCGCTCAGCGGCTGGAAAAGTACGGCGCTAACCAGATTGAAAAAATCACCGAACAATCATTCGCCTCAAAGCTGTTCAAGGAATTTACCCACTTCTTCGCGCTGATCCTGTGGTTTGCGGCGGGGCTGGCTTTTGTCGCCGAGTGGAACAGCCCCGGGCAGGGCATGGCGATGCTGGGTTATGCGGTACTCGGCGTAATTTTGCTCAACGGGGCGTTTTCGTTCTTGCAGGAATACCGCGCGGAAAAAGCGCTGTCCGCGTTGCGCAATCTGTTGCCGCACCACACCACCGCGTTGCGCGACGGCAAGGCGGTGCAGGTGCTGGTGGCAAAGCTGGTGCCGGGCGATGTGGTGCATCTCGCGGCGGGCGACGATGTGCCCGCCGATTGCCGCCTGATCGAAGCGTTCGGCGTGCGTGTCAACACCGCCAATCTCACCGGCGAATCGAAGCCGATGGCGCGCGATGCGGCTGAGGTGCCGGAAGAACAGGCGATATCGCGGCGCGACGTTTTACACGCCGGGACTTCGCTGATTTCGGGCGAGGCGAAAGCGATGGTGTACGCCACCGGCATGCACACCGAGTTCGGCAACATCGCGCGCCTGACGCAAACCGCGCGCGAGCCGCTGTCGCCGCTGCAAATAGAAATCGCGCGCCTGTCCAGATTGGTGGCGCTGTTAGCCACCTTGCTCGGCGCGGCCTTCTTCCTGATCGGGCAGGTGATCGGTTTGTCGTTCATGGAAAATCTGGTGTTCGCGATCGGCATCATCGTCGCCAATGTGCCGGAAGGATTGCTGCCCACCGTCACGCTGTCGCTGGCGATGGCGACGCAACGCATGGCGAAGAAAAACGCGCTGGTGCGCCATCTGCCCGCCGTGGAGACGCTGGGCGCGGCCAGCGTGATCTGCAGCGACAAGACCGGCACGCTGACGCAGAACCGCATGAGCATCCGCCAGGTGTTTTATTCCGGCGCGCTGCACACACCTGACGATCTGAATGATGCCGAGCCGCTGTTCGCCATCATGCGCCATTGCCACGATCTGCGCCGCGTCGAGCAGAACGGGCAGGCAGTATGGCAGGGCGACCCGATGGAAGTGGCGCTGCTGCAAGGCACACCAACGGGAGGTGCGTTGTTTTCACGCTTGGACGAAATCCCGTTCGACACCGAACGCAAGCGCATGTCGGTGATCTGTGAAACTCCTGAAGGTCAGGTGCTGTATTGCAAAGGCGCACCGGAAATTGTGTTGCCGCTGTGCAGCGAGATGCTGCTGCAAGGAAAACGCCTGCCGCTGGATGAGGCAAGCCGCGCCAGCCTGCTGAATGCGCATGAGCAGATGACCGAGCGTGGGTTGCGTGTGATCGTGCTCGCGTATCGCAGCCTGCCGTCACTCCTCGTGCAACATCCCGAACGGCGCGAGAGCGAACTGATCTTCGCCGGGCTGATCGGCCTGCTCGATCCGCCGCGCGAGGGGGTGACCGAAGCGATCGCCATCTGCCATGTGGCCGGCATCCGCGTCATCATGATCACCGGCGACCATCCGCACACCGCCAGCGCGCTGGCGCGCGAGATCGGCCTGGCACAGAACCCGCTGGCGATCACCGGCGACAGGCTGCGCACGATGACGGATGCTGACCTGCAACTGTTGCTCGACGAACCCGATTTGATTTTCGCGCGCACCAGCGCCGAGCAGAAGATGCGCATCGTGCAGGCCTTGCAGCGCAAGGGCGAAATCGTCGCGGTGACCGGCGACGGCGTCAACGATGCTCCGGCGTTGAAATGCGCCGACATCGGCATCGCGATGGGCATCTCCGGCACCGATGTTGCCAAGGAATCAGCCGACATCATTTTGCTCGACGACCACTTCGCCACCATCGTCGCCGCCGTCGAAGAAGGGCGCGCGGTGTTCGACAACCTGCGCAAATTCCTCACCTACATCCTCACCTCGAACATCCCCGAGCTGGTGCCGTATCTCGCCTTCGTGCTATTCAGGATTCCGCTGCCGCTCACGATAATACAAATCCTCGCGGTCGATCTCGGCACCGACATGCTGCCCGCGCTCGCGCTCGGCGCGGAGAAGCCCGCTCCGGACACGATGCAGCGCCCACCGCGACCACGCAGCGAACGCCTGCTTGACCGGGGATCGCTGCTGCGCGCCTATCTGTTCCTCGGGCCGCTGGAAGCCATCGCGGCGATGGCGGCGTTCTTCTTCGTGCTGCACGGCGGCGGCTGGCAATATGGCATCGTGCTGGGCCATCACGACAACCTTTATCTACAGGCCACCACTGCGTGCCTGTCGGCGATCATCGCGATGCAGGTGGTCAATGTGTTGCTGTGCCGCCATCCGGTGATGTCGGTGTTCAGCCGTGGTCAGCGGCGCAATCGCCTGATCTGGTATGGGATCATTTTCGAATTGTCACTGCTGATGCTGATAGCCTACACGCCGTGGGGCAACACGCTGTTTGGCACGGCACCGTTCGGCGCCGACGTATGGCTGTTCATTATTATTTTTATGCCCGGCATGCTGCTGCTGGAGGAATTGCGCAAGGCGGTAGTGCGCAGAATGTCATAACGCAACGCGTTAGCCGACCTCATGATCAGGGAAGCGTACCTTCTTTTTTCGATCTTGTCTTATCGGTACGGATGCGCATCCAGAACAAAATCAATTAGCCGCCCGCCATGCTCAATGAGCACTTTCTTTGAGAGTATGCCTTCACGCTTCATCTCTGCCGCAATGTCTTTAGCGCGCCATTGGGTGGGAATAATCACCACGTCCACGGTGGTCGTCTTGAGGGCATCACGGAACAGAATTCTCTGCCCGGTACCCGGAACAAAAGTGTCGGCCTTATCCCGGTCAGAATCTACTACCAACGGGAAACGTTTTGCATCCACGCCGAATTGATGGATGAACGCCGCGGCTTTGCCAGTGCCGCCCCAGATAACCACCTTGGCGCCACTGGCAGCGAGTTCATCGAGCTGGGCGCGGATTGTGGCGCGGCTGATGTTGGTGCGTTGCGAGAAAGCGCTTGCTGCGTCAGCGCGCTCCTTCATCTCGCCAGGCACGCCCAGCTTTACCAGTGCATAAACCACTTCGCCGTCATAACCGTGGGCTAATTCGACAACGTCTCCAACACGCTCCATGAGCGTGCGGAAAGACTTCGTGGTGAAATGCGCGACATGTTCGTAGAAGAAATCTGCCAGACGGTTAGTTTCGAACACGCGATCAATACAGGGTACCTCGGCAAACAGCCAACAGGGTTTGCCCAGCATTGCCGCACCCCACGCCAACTGATCCAAAAGCACCGCAGGTTCGGTAAGGTGTTCCAGCACATGGCGGATTACTACCGCATCAGGATCATAGTCGGTCATGTCTACAAGGGGCTCAAATATCCTGGCGTAAAACTCCACTCCATGTCCTGTCTCCGGGCTTGCGTTCGGGTCGAAGCCGACAAAGCGTCCCTGTCCGTTTCTTGCTTCTGCCAGGCCGCGGACGAAATGTCCTTCACCGCAGCCTATCTCAACCACGGTGGGAGCTTGGGGCAAGTATTTAAGCAGGCCATCACGGGTTTCCGCCAGATGTCCCTTCCAGATACCGCCCCGGTTGAACATCCGGTTAGGGTTGTTTTGGTAGGGAATGGCATCGTAGCGGAACGAGCGGTTCCATACATGTGAGCAGGACGGGCATTGGACAAAATCCTGCGGGTAGCGGGGCATGGCTAGGGCCTCGACAGTTGATTTAGGCCAGCCCAGCGTTGCCAAGACTTGCAAGCCGCCATTGAATAATGGGACTGCAAGGGTGTGCGCGCAGACGGGGCAGGGAGTGGTAACGAATGGTGGGGTATGTGTATCAGTCATGATGCCAGCAGTTTTTTGAAATAGGCGATGGTTTCCTTGAGACCATCTTCCAAGGCTACCGTAGGCTCCCAGCCCAGGACCTGCTTGGCCTTGGAGATGTCCGGTTGACGTTGCACCGGGTCGTCCTGAGGGAGTGGACGGAAGACCAGCTCACTTTTTGAACCCGTAAGGCGCAATATCATTTCGGCTAACTGGCGAATGGTGAATTCCGACGGGTTGCCGAGATTCAGCGGTCCGATTTCGGTATCCTGATTCATCATGGCCAGCAGGCCAGTCACCATGTCATCCACATAGCAGAACGACCGCGTTTGATTGCCATCACCATATAGTGTGATCGGTTCGCCGCTGAGTGCCTGAACAATAAAATTGGATACGACACGTCCGTCTCTCGGATGCATGCGGGGGCCATAGGTATTGAAGATGCGCACCACGCGTATGTCCACGCCATTTTGCCGGTGATAATCAAAAAACAACGTTTCCGCACAACGCTTGCCTTCGTCATAGCAAGCACGCGGCCCGATGGGATTGACATGCCCCCAGTAACTTTCGGTTTGCGGATGCTCAAGCGGATCGCCATAAACTTCAGATGTGGATGCCTGCAAAATTCGCGCCCTTTGCCGCTTGGCCAAGCCCAGCATATTGATGGCGCCCAGCACGGACGTTTTGGTAGTGGAAACCGGGTTGTTCTGGTAATGCACCGGGCTGGCCGGGCAAGCCAAATTAAAGATGCGATCAACCTCGACATATAAGGGTAGCCAGACGTCATGGCGAACCAGTTCGAAGTTGGGTAGATGCAACAAGTGGCGGATGCTGTCTTTAGTGCCGGTGTAGAAGTTATCTACGCATAGAATTTCTTCGCCAGCAGCAACCAGCCGTTCGCAAAGATGGGAGCCGATAAAGCCGGCTCCGCCGGTGATGAGGGTGGTGGGTTTCATGTCAGGTTATCCTTGTTGTTGATCGCACCATATTATGACGGCGTTCTGCAGGATGCTTTACCCGACATTGACGCACAACCAGTTGAATGCTAGATTTCAATCACGAAGCGGGTTTGAAGACCCATCCCCCGGTCAGCCTAAATGTTTATGAAGGTCACAACTCAAATGGCTTGCCTGTTTATTCGCATTTTAGCGTAATTTCAATGAACCCAACAAATCAAACAACCACTATCGGCCAAGCGATGCAGTTGGCCGTTCAGCATCATCAGGCAGAACGATACGATGATGCTGAATCTGTTTACAACCAGGTATTGCAAGCGCAACCGGATAATATGGATGCGCTGCACTTGCTGGGCATGATCAATTACCAAAGAGGGAAAATTGACACTGCCATTGGCCTGATCAAACAAGCCATCGCTATTAATCCGCAGGTGGCTGTGCTACACGGCAATCTTGGCAATGTATATAAGGCGGCTGGAGATTTCGACAACGCGGCCATGTGTTACCAGCGGGCGCTCTCTATCGATCCCCGGTATGCTCAAGCCTATAACAATTTTCTTGATCTGACCTTGAGGCATAAAACCGCTGTGAACAGAGAAACGCTCCAGCCATTGATCGACTCGATCTCGTTTTTTCACCGGTTTCAAATAGAGATAACCACGGAATGCAATTTGAAGTGTGCGGAATGCCCGCGCACCGTTGAAATCGCCGAAGGGAGCTGGACTTCCAAGCACATGCCAATTGAAGAATTCAGGCAATTGGTAAATCATGCTCCATACGCCAGCGTGGCTGTCTTGCAGGGTGTGGGCGAGCCCACCTTGCATCCCCAGTTCGAAGAGTTTATTGCCATCATCAAGTCTTCCGGGAAATTCCAGTTTATCGCGCTGAACACCAATGCGCTGACACGCAGTGTTGATTATTACAAGCAGCTGTTTGATTTAGGGCTGACTTCTTTGAGCATATCAGTGGACTCGCTCAATCAGGAAATTGCGGCGTTATGCAGATTCGGGACTAAAGTCGAAAAACTAAAGAAACGCATCGTGGATCTGGCCGCCATATCACCCCACATTTCTATCAGCATGGTTGCCAGCAAACTTAATTTTTACGACATCCCGGAAACGCTAGTCTGGCTAAACAGTACCGGCCGTTTTCTGGTCGAAATCCAACCGGCAATCGATTACAAAAAAGACAACCATCAGACCAACGCCTTATCCAAAGATGAGATTGCTGCGCTGGTAAAAAATATCCATGCACTGAAAGAGAGCCTGCCTAATATTTCACTCGGTCTGCCGCCCTCCATGCAGATGCAGAAGGAGTCTTCTGTAGCCAAATGCAATCGACCCTTTCTCGCCCCTTATGTGACATTGAATGGTTTTCTGACTCCGTGCTGCACAACTTACGATGAGTCCTTGTATGGGCATGCTAATTTGATCAAAGAAGACATCGCGGTTGCGTGGAGACGGTCGGCCGTTTCAGATTGGCTGCATGCTTATGTTGAAAAAACGCCAGACATCTGCAAGGGATGTTGCTTTAATTCGGATTATTGATCAGAGGATGCAACCACATCCTTGCCGTTAATCGGAATGAGGGCGGAGTAACGGCACCCTTTATTTTGCTGGTTGCCAACCGACGGGCAATTTCTCGCCACTCGCTGCGGCCTCTACAGCGGCCTCGATAAAATTCTCAAGCTCGCGCACAGCGCGCATGTCGGCAAAAAGTTCCTGAGCTGCTGCTGCCACGGAAGCCTGACGCAAAGCGTTGCGACGCTCCACATCACGACCGAGTGCGAGCGCAAGCGGCGCGTAATCTTCGACTTGTTCAGCGATCGGCGCATCGGCTATGCCCATCTGCCGGTAGGCTCCGGCCACGATACGGCCGCGCATGAAATTCCCCGGCCAGGTGACGATGGGCGTGCCATACACCATCGCTTCATACAGCGTGTTGCCGCTGCCAAAATGGATAGGGTCGAGCAACACATCCAAACATGCCATCAGCGCCATAAAACGTTCCAGTGGCATACGGGGCAGGAACAGCACGCGCTCCAGCAAGACAGGAAAGGTTTTCGCCCAGCGGGTACGCAGCAGATTCGCCCAGGAAGAACGATTGCCTTCCAGCAACACGATGTGCCCCGTCGGGTCGCCCTCGGCGATGGCCGCCAGCACCGCATCGAAATCCGGGTGGAGCTTGAACAGGGTCTGCGGGCAACCATACAGCGTGCCCGACTCCGGCAAGCCCAATTCAGCGCGGGTTGAAAGCTGCTCGGGCGCGATCAACGGCTGGTAAAAACACGGCATCTGATTCATGCGGACCAACCTTTCACTGTAATGCTCCTGCGCATCTTCAGGTTCGATGGATGCTGCCGAAACAAAATAATCTATCGTGTCCAGTCCGGTGGTATTCGGATGTCCCCAGCTGATAGCCTGCACCGGGGCAAGACGTGCGTAGGCCAGAAAGTAAGTGGACGGTGCCATGCCGATGTCGGGGTAGAACAGCATATCCAGTTGTTCTGCTGCCACGGCTTGCTGCTGGTCTTTTAGTTTGGCTGGCAGCGTGATGACTTTGTCCGCCGATGCATCCAGATTCTGGCGGAAAGCATCTCGTCTGGATTTGGCACCATGGATCATCACCACCTCGAAGCGCTTGCGATCCAGATGGCGGATGAAGCCCTGAAAAAGTTTTCCGATGGTGTGATCGTTCATGTATTCGGACAGGACACCTACCCGGATGCGCTGCCCACGCTCAGCAGGGGGGCGCCAATTCAGCACATGCGGTGCAGTGCTCGTCAGATCAGGCACGCATGCACGAAACAGTCGGCTCAGCGTTTCCATGGTCGGACGGTCGTTGGCGTTATGGTAGGCCAAGTAAAAAGAAGTGCTGCCCAGTTTGTCGCCAGGCTCGTCCAGCGTACCTGGAATATTCATCAGCGTCGCGATGCCATTCTGATATTGCTCACGCCACTTGGTTATGTGATCGAGACTCTCGGGAATAACTGGCAGCAGCAAGTGCGCGTAGATGGCGTGTTGCAGCACGTGGGGTTGGAGCTCCAGCGCACGGCGATAACTGGCCAGTGCCGCATCGGGCTGACCGAGCTCATTTAAAATCTTGCCCAGATTACTATGCCCCTCGGCGAAATCCGGCTTGAGCTCCACCGCACGGCGATAACTGGCCAACGCAGCATCGAGTTGCCCGAGCTCTTTCAAGACACTGCCCAGATTGTTGTACACCTCGGCAAAATCCGGTTTGA
>JANXXX010000009.1 GCA_025350405.1 Gallionella sp. | reverse complement strand
ATCATGCAAAATAAAAATGCTTACGTGTCGCAGAAGGAAGTGCCATTTCCAGCCGGTACGGTGCTGGTCTCAAAGACCGACACCAAGGGCATCATCACTTATTGCAATGATGCATTCGAAAAGATGTCGGGCTATACACGTGATGAGCTGATCGGCAAGAGCCACAATATCGTGCGCCATCCCGACATGCCGCCGCAGGCCTTCGAATGGCTATGGGACACCAATAAGGGCGGGTTGCCGTGGCGCGCCCAGGTCAAAAACCGCTGCAAGAATGGCGACCATTACTGGGTGCGCGCCACGGTAGCGCCGATCATCGAGAGCAACCAAATCATCGGTTATGTATCGGTACGCCAACCGCCTACCCGCGCGCAAGTTTCCGAGTCTGAGGCACTTTACCGCGAGCTGAATCAGTCGGGTGCGAAGATCGTTTCAAAATTCGAGATGTGGAAATTCAAGAACTGGTCGATCAAGACCAAATTGCAATTCATCATCCAAAGCGCGTTGCTGGTGGTGCTGGGGCTCGGCCAGGTATATATATCCAATAAACTGAACACTGATGCGAGCATGATGATGCAGCTGACCGGTGGCCAGATATTTTTGCATTTGTTCTTGTTCTTCTTCATAGGTTTTTGTGTCGACAAATATGTTACGAAGCCATTGCGCTCAATGACGGTTGATCTGAAGGACATCATGCAGGGTAATATCGAGGGTGAAGTCGATATCGATGGCCGCGATGAGATGGGCAGAATGTTGTGTGAGGTGCAGTCGCTACGCACCTTCCTACGTACCATGGTCGATGAGATCGGAACGCCCATCACCCAGATTCAGGGGCGCATCAAGGACATGGATGGCCGGGTCAGCAGTGTGGCAGCTAATGCCATGACCGAGCAGGATCACATCCAGGCCATCGCCGCCACGATGGAACAATACAGCCAATCGGTCGCCGAAGTGGCGAACATGGCGGCAGATTCTTTGACTGATGCGAAGGAAATGAAAAAAACCGTGGAAGAAAACAATCGCAACATGGAGCTGAGTATCACTGCGACCACCAAAGTGGCCGAGACCGTGCAATCTTCCAGCAAAACGATCGCTGAGCTGGGCATGTCCATCCAGAAGATCGGCGCGATCGCGAATTCCATCAAGGAGATTGCCGATCAGACCAATCTGCTGGCGTTGAATGCGGCGATCGAAGCGGCGCGTGCCGGCGAGCAGGGGCGAGGCTTCGCGGTAGTGGCGGATGAAGTGCGCAAGCTGGCGGAACGAACCGCAACCAGCACCAAGGATATCGCCAACACCATCGGCGAGATCAATACGATTTCGGATGCTGCGGTGAAATCCATGTTGGGTGCGGTGAGCGAAGTTGAAAACGGGATCACGCTGATCCGCAAGAATGGCGACGGACCGAAGGAGATCATGGCCGCAACGGTGAGCGTATCAGACCGGATCGAACATATCGCTTCGGCATCAAAAGAACAATCAGTGGCAGGCCAGAGCGTGGCGAACAGCCTGGAGAAAGTCACCGGACTGGTGGATAGCAATACCCAGTCAGCCAAGGATGCCAAAGTGGCTGCGGAGTCATTGGCGCTGTCCGCGGCCGAGTTGAAGAAGGCGGGATATCCATTGACCAAGTGTGCGATGTAATCAAAGAGGAATATAGTGATACATTGTTAATACCTGAATAAAATAGTCGAAAGTGCGTAACCGGCCAAAGGCTGGGCGAGGATGGCATAGCGGCACAACAAACCGTCAGGGACTCGATATACGGTCGAGTCGTGGCGTTGGGAGAAAAAGATGTCTGATCTATTAAAGAACATTGATGCCAGAACCAAGCTGGCGGGAACCAACAAGCTGGAGATTTTGATGTTCTCGTTGGGCAAGGATAAACGCACCGGACGCGAGGAGACCTTCGGCATCAATGTGTTCAAGGTACGCGAGGTGATGCGTGTTCCCGAGATCACCCGTGCGCCGGAGATGCCAGCCTCGGTGGAGGGGATGGTAAGTTTGCGCGGGGTGTTGGTACCGGTGATCGATTTGGCCAAGTATGTCGGCATCGAAACCGATTGCAAGCCGGATATCATGATCGTCACCGAGTATAACGGCCAGACGCAAGGATTTCTGGTCAAGGGGGTGGATAACATCCTGCGCCTGGATTGGTCTGCGATGCGCGTTCCGCCGGCAATGCTATTGGCGGAAATGGGCGGGCAGGTTACCGCGATCACGGAACTGAAAGACGGTCGTTTGGTGATGATGATGGATGTGGAAAAAGTCCTGTCGGAAACCAGCCATTTCGACAGCGATGAGATGATCTTCAAGAGTGTGCAGCCGCTGGGCAAGGATCGCACGGTTTTCTTTGCCGATGATTCATCGGTGGCACGCAACCAGATTTCGCGCACGCTGGATGCGATGAAAGTTAAATATATTTCCGCGATCAATGGGCGCCAGGCATGGATAGAATTGTCGAAGATGGCGGATAATGCGGATGCGACACACATACAACTGAAGGATACGATCCAGGTTATTTTGACCGATGTGGAGATGCCCGAAATGGATGGCTATATGCTGACGCGCAAGATCAAGGCGGATAAACGATTTTCCGGCATACCGGTGTTGATGCACTCGTCGTTGAGCAGTACATCCAATCAGCAGCTGGGTAAGGCGGTTGGGGTGGACGAATATGTGCCGAAGTTTGAACCGCAAAAGTTGGCGCAAATACTAACGCGGTTGCTGGCATGACCTGGAGTGCGGCGACGCATTGCCGCTGTTGCAAAGCGCCGACCTGTCAGCGCACTCCAAATAAGGGAGGAATGAAATGAGCTATACAGAAGAGATGATAGGCAAAGAGCAGGACGGTATGCTGGAACAGGTCGATGCGCGTTCCAGCCTGGCGGGCTCAAACAAGATGGAAATCCTGCTGTTCAATCTGGGCAGCGATGAAAAGTTCGGCATCAATGTGTTCAAGGTCAAGGAGGTTTGCCAGGCCGGGAAGATCACCCTCACGCCGAATATGCCGAGTGGCGTGGAAGGCATCGTCAGCTTGCGCGGCCACGTGATGCCCGTGCTGAATCTGGCGAAGTTTATGGGGATGCAACCGACCGAGTTGTATCAAACCATGATGGTCGCAGAATTCAATAATCACATCCTGGGTTTTCTGGTGCGGGGGGTGGATCGTATTATCCGCGTCGATTGGGACAAGGTGCGCGCCACCGAAGGGATGATGTCCGACAAGGGTGCTCTGATCACCGCGATTACCGAGCTGGAAGATGGTTCGCTGATTTCTATTCTGGATGTCGAGCAGATTTTGGCCAATGCATTTGGCGAGGCGATCGTGGGCAACGTCGAGAAAGTCGAGTCCACGCATGACTTGTGCATATTCTTCGCAGATGATTCGATGGTGGCACGCCGCAAGATTGCGGAGGTATTGGATAAGATGGGTGTCAAACATATCCAGGCAAACAATGGTCACGAAGCGTGGGACAGACTCAAGGCCATGGCAGATTCGGCGCAGAGTGCGGGTGCAAACCTGCATGATCAGATTCAGGTGATCCTGACCGACGCGGAGATGCCGGAAATGGATGGTTATGTATTGACCCAGCGCATCAAGGCAGATAACCGTTTTGACGGTATCCCGGTGGTGATGCACTCGTCGTTATCTTCCGATGCCAACCGCTCAATGGGGCGGCGTGTCGGCGTGGATCATTATGTGCCGAAATTCGATTCGATTGTTTTGTCGTCAACACTGCGGCCATTATTGACTTGATTGGTACTGGAAGGAAGGCATAAGATACCAGACGGAAGGCAAGGATTCTTGCACCTTTTTATCTTGAGCCTGAATTTATGGAGGTAGTAATGGGAATAGAAGACACAAAATTTCTGGTGGTGGATGATTTTTCCACGATGCGACGCATTGTGCGTAATCTGCTCAAGGAATTGGGTTTCTTGAATGTGCAGGAAGCCGAAGATGGTGTCGAGGCTTTGGTCAAACTGCGCGCTGATAAGTTCGATTTCGTGGTGTCTGATTGGAACATGCCGAACATGACTGGCATCGATCTGCTGAAGGAGATTCGCGCTGATTCCAGTCTCAAACACCTGCCGGTATTGATGGTGACGGCTGAGGCGAAGAAGGAAAATATCGTCATGGCGGCGCAAGCTGGGGCGAACGGTTATGTGGTGAAGCCGTTCACGGCTGCCACGCTTGATGAAAAATTGAAGAAAATATTTCTAACCATGCAAAAGTGAGAGATGACATGTCTGCAAATACCGCAACCCAGGATTCAGATGATTTAGAGGATTTGTTCGATAGTATCGTAGCGGCGAATGCCGCCGAGGCTAATCCGGCAGCCGTGGTTATCGCTGCAATCCATCCGCCAGCCAAACTTGTGGCGACTCCGGCAGTTGCCGACAGCGAAGTGGATGCAAACAAAGTGCTCAATCAGATCGGCCATATGGCGCGAACGTTGCACGACACATTGCGTGAGTTAGGGCTGAACAAGGAGATCGAAAAGGCGGCATCTTCGATCCCCGATGCGCGTGATCGTTTGAATTATGTGGCGACCCTGACGCAACAAGCTGCTGAGCGGGTGTTGAACGCAACCGATGCGGCGCAACCTGTCCTGGAGAAAATGGAGGTCGAGTCGCATCGTCTGGCAGGGCAATGGCAGATGTTGTTCGAGAAAAAACTGGACGTGATGCAATTCAAGAATCTCGTCGAGCAAACACATGCCTTCCTGTATGAAGTACCCAAGCAGACCAAGGAGACCAACGCTTATCTGCTGGATATCATGATGGCGCAGGATTTTCAGGATTTGACCGGCCAGGTCATCAAGAAAATCATTGAGGTCACGCAACAGATGGAGCAACAGTTGTTGACCTTGTTGGTAGAAAACGCGCCACCATCGGTTAAGGCTGAGATAGGGGTTGGAAGTCTGTTGAATGGCCCGGTCGTTAATGCAAAGGGACGTACAGACGTGGTGACCAGCCAGGATCAGGTCGATGATTTACTCGAAAGTTTGGGGTTCTAATATGAGCGATTTTGCCGGCATGGAGGAGCTGTTAAGCGATTTTTTAATGGAAGCTGGTGAGATGTTGTCCGACGTGGACAGCAAGCTGATGGAACTTGAAAAACATCCCGCTGACAGCAAGCTGCTCAACGAAATATTCCGCGGGTTTCACACCATCAAGGGCGGTGCCGGTTTTCTCAACGCGACCGAGCTGGTTACCCTTTGCCACATCACCGAGAACCTGTTCGATAAGCTGCGTAATGGCGAATTGAAATTAACCGCCGAACTCATGGATGTGATCTTTGCGGCGACCGCCGAGGTACGCAGAATGTTTAGCGCATTACAACAGGGCGTACAGCCGAGTGCGGCGCCTAGCCAGATG
Organism: Gallionella sp.; assembly: GCA_025350405.1. Classification (GTDB taxonomy): domain Bacteria; phylum Pseudomonadota; class Gammaproteobacteria; order Burkholderiales; family Gallionellaceae; genus Gallionella. Next base: position 69,059 of record JANXXX010000009.1, on the reverse strand, counting down.
CTTGAAGATTTGAAGGCCGCGTTGAACGGGAAAGCGGTTTCTTCAGTGAAGAAGCCAGCCAGTTTTGCACCGAGTGCACCCAGTGCTGCGCCGGGTGCTTCCCTGGCGGGCAACGTGGATTGGAACAAGCTATATGATGCGTTGACCGGAACAGACATCGTTACGCAAGTGGGCGCGACGCGTGATCAGGAGAAAATCGCCGAGGCCGTTTCAGAGGAGGAGTCCACCAAGGCAGCATTTGGCCGCCGTGCTACCGATGTGCCGGGCAGTACCGTTGGACGCCGCGAAGGCGATATATCGGCAACCGAAGCCAAAGAGTCCACAATACGCGTGGATACCGGCCGTCTGGATCAGGTATTGAACCTTTCCGGCGAGATTGGTTTGACCAAGAACCGTTTGACCCATTTGCGTTCCGACATTCTTCAGGGACGCCATGATGCCGATACCCTGCACGATTTGGATCAGGCGGTCAGCCAACTGGATATGCTGGTGGTGAATTTGCAGAATGCGGTGATGAAAACGCGTATGCAACCGATCGGGCGTTTGTTCAAAAAATATCCGCGCTTGGCTCGCGATCTGGCTCGCTCATTGGGCAAGGATGTGGAACTGGTGCTGGTCGGTGAAGAAACCGAAATGGACAAGACCATGATCGAGGACCTCAACGATCCGCTAGTGCACTTGGTGCGCAATGCGGTGGATCACGGTGTGGAGACTACCGAAGGGCGTGTAGCCGCCGGTAAACCGGAAAAAAGCATGGTGGAATTGAGCGCACGTCAGGAAGGCGATCACATTCTGATCACAATTTCCGATGACGGTCGCGGTATGCGTCCCGAAGTGATCCGCAACAAGGCGATCGAAAAGGGGCTGATCACCCCTGAGATTGCGAACACGCTGGATGAGAATCAGTGCCTGGAACTTATATTCCTGCCGGGTTTCTCCACCAAGGAAGAGATTTCCAGTGTGTCGGGGCGCGGCGTCGGCATGGATGTGGTGAAAACCAATATCACCAAGCTCAACGGTGTCGTTACCCTTCAGTCCGAGCCTGGCCGTGGCACCGTGGTCACCATCATGTTGCCGCTCACGCTGGCGATACTGCCGGTGCTGATATTGCGTTTGGGTGAACAGTCTTTTGCCGTGCCCTTGTCCATGGTGCGCGAGATTTTGTCTGTCACGGCAGAGCAATTGCAGCAGGTTTCCGGCAGGGCAACCATGGTGGTGCGCGGCGAAGTGTTGCCGGTGTTGCCTTTGGCGCAACTGATCGGCTGGAAGACGAGCGGTACGCCGGAAGTGGGCGTGCTGATGCAGTTCGGCAATAACAGCTTCATCCTGTCGGCGGATTCTTTTGCGGGCCATGATGATGTGGTGATCAAATCGCTGGATACGTTCCGTCCCAAGGGTGTCGCCGGTGTGACCATGTCCAGCGATGGCGACATCGTGCTGATCCTCGACATCAAGGAGTTGCTCAGCGATGTGCAGGGACGCTAAACTGAATCGACATTAGCACCATCTCTCCTTTGAGAAGTTTATTAAAGCAGCAGAGGGGAACTCTATAACATTATTTGCTTGGGTACGCGTGGCCGACAGGGGATTCCAGTAATCGATTGAGTCAGGGTAAAAAAATGAGTGATGGGCAAAGCCGCGAGTTTCATTTCACCACACAAGACTTCCAACGCATCAGCAAACTGATTTATCAGCATGCCGGTATTTCACTAAGTGAGAGCAAGCAGGAGTTGGTATACAGCCGTTTGGCACGCAGGCTGCGCGCCACCGGTATTAAAACCTTCACGGAATATCTTGATCTCTTGCAACGCGGTGGTGCGGCGGAGTGGCAGGAGTTCACCAATTCGTTGACCACCAATTTAACTTCTTTCTTCCGGGAGGCACACCATTTTCCGGTGTTTGCCGCCCATCTGCTCAAGCTGGGAAAGGCCCGGCCTATCGAGGTATGGTGTTCCGCCTCTTCGACAGGTGAAGAGGCTTATTCCCTTGCGATGACGGCTGCAGATGCATTTTCCAGCTTTGATAATCCGGTCAAAATTATTGCTTCCGACCTCGATACCATGGTATTGGAAACTGCACGGATCGGACGTTACAAGCTTGAATCAGTATCCAAAATGACGGCGCAGCAAATCGACAAATTCTTTGTGCGCGGTAGCGGAGATGATGCTGGTTTTGTCAAGGTGCGCCCGGAGTTGCAAAAGATGATTATTTTCCGGCAAGTTAATTTGCTGGATACCATTTGGCCTATACGCGGGAAATTGGACGTGATCTTCTGTCGCAATGTGATGATCTACTTCGACAAGGAAACACAATTGGCGATACTCAAGAAATTCGCTCCCTTGCTGCGCGGCGATGGCCTGTTGTTTGCCGGGCATTCCGAGCATTTCCATAATGCCGATGCTTTTTTCAAGTTACGTTCACAAACAGTGTATGAGTTGGCTGACAAACTGAAGGCAGAGCGTGCTTGATGTCAAGTGTGGCTGGTATGCAAGCCTATGGTCAACGCATCATCGTAGTCGGTTCTTCAACTGGGGGCACTGAAGCCATCAAGGTTTTCTTGGCGGGCATGCCGAAGGCCGCTCCAGCCATTCTGATTGCCCAGCACATGCCTGAATCATTCACCAAGTCTTTTGTTGCCCGTTTGGACAGCCTGTGCCAGATGAGAGTGAAGGAGGCGGAGCATCATGAAAAAATACAGGCAGGGACTGTCTATCTCGCACCAGGTCATTCGCATTTGTTGTTGGAGCGCGTGCCGGGTTCAGGTTTTCGCACAGTGTTAAATCAGGATCCGCCAGTGAATCGCCATCGTCCTTCGGTCGAAGTGCTGTTTCGTGCCGCCGCCCAGGTGTTGGGTAGTAGTGCTGTGGGTGTAATGCTGACCGGCATGGGCAAGGATGGTGCAGCGGCAATGTTGGAGATGCATAGGGCTGGTGCGTATAACCTCGCACAGGATGAGGCGAGCTGTGTGGTGTTCGGAATGCCACGCGAAGCCATAGCTCTCGGTGCAGTGGATGAGGTCGTGCCATTGGAGAAAATGGCGGAACGCGTCTTATCTGTCTTGCCTATCCTGGCAGTTGCTAAATAACGCATATTTCTCCCGCTGTTCGCGAGATTGAACTTCCGCACATTGCTGATAATTGCCATGACCGGCGGAGTCAATCATGGCAGAAGACAGCGATCTAGAAAAAACCGAACTACCCTCACAGCGACGACTTGATCAGGCAAGAGAAAAGGGTCAAGTTGCGCGCTCGAGGGAGTTGTCCACGTTCGCCGTGTTGCTGGCTGGCGGCGCCACGCTGTGGTTCATGGGCGCATCACTTACCCAGCATATGGTGGAGTCGCTACGCACTGGGCTGACCCTTGATAAAGAGCTTGCGTTCAATACCCAGCTGATTATTCCTCGCCTGTATGACCTGGCATTGGATGCATTGATTACCTTTTCCCCTTTGTTGCTTGCAGTCATGCTCGCCGCGGCATTTTCCCCGTTACTGCTGAATGGTTGGCTGTTTAGCATCGAAGCGCTGCAACCGCAGTTTTCCCGAATGAACCCCCTGCCCGGTATTGCCCGGATGTTCTCCATGCACTCCCTGGTTGAGTTGTCCAAGGCGATCGGGAAATCGATCGTTGTGGGCGGTGTGGCAGCGTGGGTGATCTGGCACAACAAAGATGTGGTGATGGCGCTTAGCACGCAATCTGTCGATGCCTCCATCCCGCAAATGGGACATCTGGTTGGTGCAAGTTTTATGGCCATTGTCGGTGCGATGTTGCTGATCGTCATGATAGACGTGCCGTTTCAGCTGTGGGATCACAACAAGAAGCTGATGATGACCAAGGAAGAGGTGCGTCAGGAAGCCAAGGAGACCGAGGGAGATCCGATGGTCAAGGGACGCATCCGCAGCTTGCAGCGTGAAGCGGCTCGCCGTCGTATGATGTCCGCGATCCCGACCGCCGATGTGGTGGTCACCAACCCGACGCACTATGCGGTGGCGTTAAAGTATAGCGACAAAGGCATGCGTGCGCCGGTAGTGGTGGCGAAGGGTTCGCATTTGCTGGCGTTGCGCATCCGCGAAATCGCCGAGGAAAACCATGTGCCGATCCTGGAAGCACCGCCGCTGGCACGCGCGCTGCATAAGCATACTGATCTGGGCGAGTCCATCCCCGAGGCCCTGTATACCGCGGTTGCCGAAGTGCTGGCCTATATTTATAAATTGCGCCTGTATGAAAAACAGGGTGGCGTACGTCCACAACAACCCAATGTTTTGCCTGTGCCGGCTGAACTTGATCCGGCTGCTATAACAGCATGAGAAATTGAAACATGAATCTATTGCTGACTCTGCAAGAATGGATAAAACGTAGCGGCGTGCGCAGCATGGCGGGTCCTATCCTGATCGTGATGATCCTGGCAATGATGGTGTTGCCGCTGCCGCCGTTTCTGCTGGACATTCTGTTTACCTTCAACATTGCGATCGCCATCATGGTGCTGCTGGTTAGCATGAACACCACCAAGGCTCTGGATTTTGCGGTGTTCCCTACGGTACTGCTGATCACCACGTTGTTGCGTTTGTCGTTGAATGTGGCTTCCACGCGGATAGTGTTGTTGCAAGGACATACCGGACCGGATGCGGCGGGCAAGGTGATTGAATCGTTCGGCCATTTTTTGGTGGGTGGCAACTACGCTGTGGGTCTGGTGGTGTTTTCCATTCTGGTGGTCATCAACTTCGTGGTGATCACCAAAGGTGCCGGACGTATCGCTGAAGTGGGTGCGCGTTTCACCTTGGATGCAATGCCCGGCAAGCAAATGGCAATTGACGCAGACTTGAATGCGGGGCTGATCGGCGAAGATGTGGCACGCAAACGCCGTGCCGAGATCGCCCAGGAAGCCGATTTCTACGGGTCGATGGACGGTGCCAGCAAGTTTGTGCGTGGTGACGCGGTGGCGGGCATCATCATCCTGATGATCAACATCGTTGGCGGTTTGATCGTCGGTGTGTTGCAGCACAATCTGGATATTGCCGTGGCGGCAAAATATTACACTCTGCTGACCATCGGTGACGGACTGGTGGCACAGATTCCGGCACTGGTGATTTCTACCGCCGCTGGCTTGGTGGTAAGCCGCGTGTCCAGCGATGAAAACATCGGCCAGCAACTTTCCGGGCAGTTGTTCAAACAGCCGCAAGTCATCATGCTGACTGCCGCGATTATAGGCATGATGGGCATGATTCCCGGAATGCCGCACTTTGCCTTTTTGCTGTTGGCCGGTGCCTTGGCAGCGTTTGCTTACAACTTGTCGAAAAAAAGCGCAATGGCTGCCGCGCAAGAAAAGTCTGCCGCAGCTGTGGTGGTTCCTGCCACGACCGAAGCATCCGAGGCAAGCTGGGAAGATGTAGCGCAAGTGGATATGCTGGGGCTGGAAGTTGGCTATCGGTTGATCACGCTGGTGGATAAGGAGCAGGATGGAGATTTATTGCGCCGCATCAAAGGCATTCGCAAAAAATTCACCCAGGATATTGGTTTTCTGCCGCCGTCTGTACATATCCGCGACAATCTGGATTTGCGCCCGAATGGTTATCGTATCACCCTCAAGGGTGTTGATATCGGCAGTGGTGAGGTATATCCAAATCAGTTGCTCGCTATTAATCCAGGTAGTGTGACGGGTACACTTGCCGGTACGCCTACACGCGACCCGGCCTTCGGGTTGCCTGCGGTGTGGATTGAAACCTCGTTGCGCGATCAGGCGCAGGCCATGGGTTATACAGTGGTTGATCCGGGCACGGTGGTGGCAACTCACTTGAGCCATTTGATTAATACCCGTGCCGCAGAGTTGCTCGGTCGACAAGAGGTGCAACTGCTGCTGGATCATCTTGGCAAGATTGCCCCCAAATTGGTTGAAGATCTGGTACCCAAGACACTGCCGCTGGGCACGGTGCAAAAAGTGCTGCAAAACCTGTTGGACGAAGGCATGCACATCCGCGACATGCGCACCATCGTTGAAACACTGGCGGAAAACGCACCGCGTAATTTGGATGCTCATCAACTGACCTCGCTGGTGCGCGTCGCGCTCGGCCCGGCCATTGTGCAGCAGTTCTATCCATCCGCCCAGGAGTTGCAGGTGATCGGTATGGATAAAGAATTGGAATACGTCTTGATTCAGGCAATGCAATCCAGTCAAAACGGTATTGGTATTGAGCCGGGACTGGCCGACACGGTGTTGCGCGAAACTCGTGCCGCTGCCGAGGCGCAGGAGCGGATGGGTTTGCCGACAGTAATGCTGGTGCCAACACAGCTACGTGATTTACTGGCACGCTTCCTTAAGCGCACAGTACCGAATATCAGGGTGATTTCACATGATGAAGTACCGGACTTCAAAACGATCCGGGTAACTGCAATGGTGGGAGGTAGAGCATGAACGTCAGAAAATTCATTGCCCCGACGGCACGCCAGGCGCTAAAGGATATTCGCAACGAACTGGGCGATCAGGCGGTGATTTTGTCCAACCGCAACGTTGAAGGGGGCGTCGAAATCATTGCGCTTGCAAATGAGGAGATCACTCGGGTGACTGACTCAGTTGTCCGGGAAAAGGCACAAAGCACCTGGCCTAGGGAAAAAACGGCGCACTCTTCGCCCATTGCTCCCGAAGCTTCGATGCCTGCAGTTCCTGAATCTTTGATTCTGGGAGAGATCAAGGCTATGCACAGTTTGCTGCAGCAACAGATTGCCGCGCTGTCCAGGAAAGAAGTGCTGCAGCACAATCAGCACGCTACGGCTTTGCTATACAGAATGTTGAATGCTGGTTTCAGCGCGCAGCTGGCCCGTTTGTTTATGGATAAGATGCCTGCTGAAAATACGCAGGGTGAATCGTGGGTCAATCAAGTATTGAAACGTAATCTGCGTGTGGTGGATGAAGCGGATGACATAGTTGGCAACGGCGGCGTGTATGCACTGATAGGCCCAACTGGCGTTGGGAAAACCACCACCACTGCCAAACTTGCCGCGCGTGCGGTGGTACGCTATGGAGCAGACAAGGTGGCGTTGTTGACTACCGATAGTTACCGGATCGGGGCTTATGAGCAACTCAAGATTTACGGAAAAATTCTCGGTGTGGCGGTACATGCGGTGAAAGGCACAGAAGATTTGCGCCTGACGATTTCCTCGTTGCGCGACAAACATCTGGTGTTGATTGATACCGTGGGCATGGGTCAACGCGACGAGCGCGTTGGCGGACAGAGCGAAATGTTTGATGCTGCCTGCGTGCCACGGTTGTTGTTGTTGAATGCCGCCAGTAGCGGGGATACCATGGAAGATGTGGTGCGTATGTACCACAGCGACAAGGTCATCGGTTGCATTCCTACCAAGCTTGATGAAGCGGTCAGTCTGGGTGCGTTGCTGGATGTGGTGGTGCGCCATCGTCTGGTGATGCATTACATGACAAACGGTCAAGCTGTGCCGGAAGATATCCATCCTGTCAATCTTGATTATCTGTTGCACCGCGCATTCAAACCGATGGAAAGAAAAACTCCATTTACTTTGGATGAGATGGAGTTTCCTGATGTAGCACTTCTTGCGGGTGCGGGCATATCAGGTATGAATGCGTCCTATGCGCTCTAGCATGAGAGTTGATCAGGCCGAAGGTCTGCGGCGTTTGCTGGTGCGCAATCATACACAGGTAGTCACCTTGGTGGCGGGCAAGCCTGGCGTGGGGCGTACCAGTACAACCATCAATCTTGCCGCAGCGATGGCGTGCTCCGACAAGGAGGTGCTGGTACTGGATGAGAATAATGCTCCAAATAATTTACTGGATCATCTCGGCTTGCATGCCAGATATGATTTGCTGGATATAGTCCTGGGCAAGTGCAAGCCTCGGGATGCAGTATTGAGCACCAAAGGATTTTTTGTGATATCTACTGCGCGTGCGATGTGTTCGCTGGCGCAGTTGCAACTGACAGATCAACAACGCCTGGAAAATGCATTGGCTGAGATGAGCCGCGGCGTGGATGTGATGCTGATTGATGCGGCGATGCCTATCCTGAGCCGCCTCGAAGGGCTGGGCGGACAAGCCAAGGTGTCATCTGGTTTGGCAAATGGGATTTCATTGCTGGTGGTGGTGGATGCCACAACCAGCGGTATTACTGAAAGTTATGCCTTGATTAAACGAATGGCACTGGACAATGCGTGCTTGCACTTTGAGATCGTGGTGAACAAGGTCTCCGACGAACAGGCCGCGATGACTGTATTTAGCAACATGGCTAAAGTGGCGCGGCGCAATCTTGCTGCGCGCCTGGAATATTTGGGATGCATACCTCACGATGACAGGCTAATTCGCGCTACACAGCTGGGCAAATCGGTGCTTGAGGCTTTCCCGACATCTGCTGCGGCGAAATCTTATATGGAATTGTCGAAAAAATTGATGCATCTCCCGATACAGCAGAGAGAAGCGGAAGACGGGCCGCATACCATCATAAAAAACCTGATGGGGCAAGTACCACAATCGGTACGTCAACACAGCAAGAAAGTGACGCACGATGTAAACTATTAATTATGTATAACGCGTCAGGGTTAAATGATAAAAATGAATGCCTGCGGGAATATTCCCAGCTGGTGAAGCGCATCGCACACCAGATGATGACCAAGCTTCCCTACAGTGTGCAAATTGACGACATCATTCAGGCTGGCATGATGGGGTTATTGGATGCAGCAAGCCGCTATGATGAGTTTCACGGGGCACAGTTTGAAACCTATGCAACGCAACGTATTCGTGGCGCAATGCTGGATGAATTGCGGGCAGCCGACTGGCTGCCGCGCAGTTTGCGCCGTGATATGCGTCGCATCGAATTGGCCATCAGTCGTTTGCAACAGAAGCTAGGTAAGCCGCCAAGCGAAACCGAGATCGCCGAAGAGCTGGAATTACCTCTTCTAGAATATCAACAGTTGCTGCAAGAATCGCGCGGCGCTCAGTTGGTGTATTACGAAGATTTTCATGATGAGGATAACGACGATTTTTTCGAGAGGTTCGAGTTTGGTAAAGATACTGACCCGATGGATTTGTTGCAAGACGAGCGTTTCAAGTCCGAGTTGGTGAAAGCGATCGATAGCTTGCCGGAACGCGAGCGGATGTTGATGGGCATGATTTATGAACAAGAAATGAACCTTCGCGAGATCGGCGAGGTGATGGGAGTGAGCGAATCACGTATTTCGCAGTTGCATAGCCAGGCGGTGGCGAGGCTACGCAGCAGAATGAAAGGTTTTTAATGGATAAGCTCACGCTATTAGGTTTGGTGATTGGCCTGACCGGTATCATGAGCGGGCAGATTTTGGAAGGCGGTGATCTTTCTATTCTGTTCCAGCTGGCTGCCTTTCTGATCGTGTTGGGCGGCACGTTGGGTGCGGTGATGGTGCAATGTCCTACCAAGGTGTTTGTTACCGCGATCAAGATGGGACGCTGGGCATTTGTTACGCCGCCTATTTCCAGCCGTGAATCGATCAGGCATTTGGTCAATTTGAGTGCGCTTGCACGCAAGGAAGGCATCCTGGCACTGGAAGGGCGCATGAATATGGTAAGCGATCCCTTCCTCAAGAAAGGCATACAGCTTTTAGTGGATGGTACCAGCGGGGAAAATATCCGCGAAATACTGGATGTAGATATTCATTCATGGGAACAGTTGCGTTGGCAGTCTGCGCGCGTTTGGGAAGCGGCGGCCGGATATTCGCCCACCATTGGCATCATCGGTGCAGTGTTGGGCTTGATGCACGTCATGCAAAACCTCAGTGAACCGAGCAAATTGGGCAGCGGTATTGCTGTGGCATTTGTGGCGACGATTTACGGTGTAGCTTTTGCAAATCTGCTGTTCCTGCCGGTTGCGAACAAGTTGAAATCCATCCTCATGGAGCAGGCCCATATGCAGGAAATGGTTGTGGATGGGCTGGTGGGAATTGCCAACGGGGATAATCCACGAATGATTGAGGCCCGGTTGCAAAGCTACATTATTTAATTATGGCACGCCGCAAAAAACGTATCGACCATGATAATCGCGATAGATGGCTGATCTCTTATGCCGATTTCGTCACCTTGTTGTTTGCATTTTTTGTGGTGATGTATTCGATTTCGTCCGTGAATGAAACGAAGTATAAAACCTTTAGTGACTCGTTGAACTCTGCCTTTTCTATTCGACCGATCCCTGCCAATGTAGCCGTAATGCCTAACGAGCAGGAGCAACTGCTCAAGGCTCTGGTGGACAAGCGTACTGCACGTTTGGGCGAACAGCAGCGCAAGATACAAGATCGCATGAATAAACTTGCCAGTAGTTTGAAGCAGGTGATGTCGCCTCTGATCGATCAAAGGCTGGTCAATATCAATCCTACAAAGCGCGGGGTGGAAATCGACATCAGTGCAAGTTTATTGTTTAGAACGGGAGAAGCAGTATTGCAACCAGATGCTCTGAACGTGTTGCGTCAAGTATCTGTGGTGTTGATCAACGAAGAGTTACCCATTGAGGTTGAAGGTCATACTGATGACATTCCCATTTTAACCAAGCAATTCCCGTCAAATTGGGAATTGTCTTCTGCGCGCGCCAGCAGCGTGGTCAGGATGATGATAGGTAACGGAGTACCTGAAAAACGCCTGTCAGTAGTGGGTTTGGCCTCGAATCAACCGCTCGCACCGAACGACAGTCCGGAAAATCGCGCTAAGAACAGGCGAGTGAGCATCACAATACTGGCGCCTAATATGGAACGAGCAGTTACAAGCGGCGAATGATTGCAGAAAAATGTGCGTCAAACGTTATCCGTTTCCCAGTGACCTGCCGCCGCCGCGAGAAAAGTTGGTTTGTCCGTCGGGACCGTAGATGTTCGCTTTGTCTACTGCTTTGCTTAACACGGCCAGTGATTGTTGATTATGGCGCAACTTCATCTGTATCAACTCCCCGTTAGCGCGATTAAGTAGTTGGGAGCGTTTTGCCAAAGCGAGGGTTTTTTGCCAAGTTGCCAAACCTTCAGGACTATATTTTTCCAGCCAGGCATGAATCGAGTCGACGCTCAGTTGCGGGATATTGTTTTGCAGCAAGTCACGACGTGCTCGAGCAAGTTCATTCAGGCCAAGTGCTTCAGTTGATTTTTGTTCGGAGAGTTCAAGCAGCTGGTCAGTATGATTCTCTACCAGCATTCCCTGTTCGCGTTCCAGCAATGCCACAAAGTTCAGCAACGCCGCATGCTCGGCGTTCATAACGGCAAGCAGCTGCGAAGCAGATGTTGGCTTCAAGTATTAAGTCCTGCCGCCTATCAGGTCGCGCACCGATTCAATCAGGCGATCGGCGACGGCGCCAGAATTGACTTTAAAGCGCCCCTCACTGATGGCTTTGGTGATTTCCGCAACTTTGCCCGCATCGACAACTGGAATGTTCACCATGCTGCTTTCCATGCTGTTCAACTGTGCGGCAGTGGTACCAAGCGAAACGCTGGTACTGCTGGTTAGTTCAGTTGAAGGCAGTAGAGTGGATTTACCTTTGGTGGAGGCAGGTGTGGCTTTTTCTCCTGCTGAACTGGCCGGTAATGGCTTGACGGTGGGTTTATCGATTTTCACTATAATCCTCTCAAACTTAATCTGATGGTACTCAACTGTACTATCATTAGTCTTAGTATCGGTAATAAATCAGGAAACTTTAGGGTGATTTGACGTATTTGATGGGCTTAAGTGCAACGCTAAGGCCCGATTTCCACTATGCCATTGACACGCGCAATCCCGCCAACTACGCGACCTGAACCGTTGCGAACCTGAACCGCTTGTCCATCACTCGCATTGCTCAACGCAGCCCCCTCACTGCGTATGCTGAAGCCGTCACCTTGTACCAGCAACTGTACGATTTGTCCCTGGATAACACTAAAAGGTAGGCGCAGCATGTCCTCGCGCAACACCTGTCCTGCGGAGATGCTGTATCGCAGCACTTTCCCGAGTACTTGGTTGGGATCGGTGAGCCCTTCTGTCTGAGTGGCTTCTGTTGTTTGGCTAGCGAGATCCTGCGCTTGCAAAAGATGCCCCAGTGGTAATTGCCGCGCACTGACCAGTAAATTGAGACTTAGTTTGACTTGAACCGGAACGAAAATGTTCCAACCATTCTTTTCCATACAGCGCACACCGATTGAAGTCTTGCCGATTAATTTGCTGCCGACAGGCAAAAAGGCTTCGAGTCTGGCGCATGCTGGCAGCGCGATGCGTGGGTCTATCTCGTCTACTTTAAAAGTGACCTTGCCCGATAGGGCGGCGCTTTGTTGCTGAACAAAGGCCGCAGCAACATTTTTTATCTGTGCATGATCTTGTATTGCTGCTGCAGGCGTGGCCGATGCATTCAGGCTGCAGAGCAATAGATAGCCAAGGAATATAAATTTCTTCATGGTCGTGATTGTGCCTGTTGAAATTGATATATGGAAGAGCCGGATAAGCTGGAATTGAGGCAGAAATATGCCGCTTATCGTTAGATAGTAAAAGTACGTGCGGATTTAGTATGCCGCACATATGTAAAGTTGTTGTAGCTGGACTGCTGTGGTTGAATTAGGAGGGTATGATGGTCAACAGATTGGACGAGGCATTGCGATTTCAACAAACCGCACTAAGCTTACGCGCAGCTCGCCAGGAGTTGCTGGCTTCCAATATTGCGAATGCGGACACACCAAATTATAAGGCAAAAGATGTAGACTTTGCCAGCGCCTTACAGAACGCTTTAACCGGTAAAGGTTCAGCGCTGCCTGCGATACAAACTTCGCCCATGCATCTGCAAGGGAATGCGGGGCGGGATATTCTGGGTGCGCCAGTGATGTACCGCAAGCCGGTTCAACCGAGTGCTGATGGCAATACGGTGGATATGGATGTGGAGCGCGCCCAATTTGCAGACAACGCATTGCGCTACGAATCCGGGGTGAAATTTGTCAGCGATCAACTGAAAGAAATAATGACTGCGATTCAAGGCTAACCAGAGGTTTGTTGCAGGGGTTTTTGTAATGTGGTAGGCAAGGCTACGTAAAGAGGAGAGTGGAAATGTCTCTATTTAACATATTCAATGTATCTGGCTCGGCGATGTCGGCACAGGCGCAACGCCTGAACGTGGTGGCGAGTAATTTGGCAAATGCCGACAGCACCACCAGTGCCAACGGTCAACCTTATCACGCCAAGCAAGTGGTATTCAGCGCGACGCCGATGGGTAATGATAGCGCACAGGGTGTGCAAGTGACGGGGGTGGTCGAAGACAATTCACCGCTGAAAATGGTCTATGATCCCAAGCATCCGATGGCCAACGAACAGGGTTATGTGGCTATGCCCAATGTGAATGTGGTGGATGAAATGGTGAACATGATTTCGGCATCCCGCGCCTATCAAAATAATGTGGAGGTGATGAATACCTCGAAAACACTGTTGCTCAGGACGCTGACCATCGGGCAATAATTTTCCATCGGGCAATTATTTTGAAGAGAAGTGAAATAAGGCAGTTGGTTGGATACTTGGAAAGGAAATAGTCATGGTCAATAACACACAAGACGCAACTTCAGCCGCAGCACTGTTTGCCTCATTGAATGCAAGTGCTGCCGGCACAGCCAAAACCTCCTCGACGGCAGCCGATACGCAGGATCGCTTCTTGAAACTGCTGGTCACGCAAATGAAGAATCAGGATCCGCTCAATCCGATGGACAACGCGCAAGTGACTTCGCAGATGGCTCAGCTCAGCACGGTGACCGGCATCGACAAGTTGAATGCGACTCTGCAAGCTTTGAGTAACAGCATGACTTCAAATGCCAATCAGTCTATGCAGGCAGCCGGCATGATAGGGCACGGCGTATTGGTGCCAGGCAAGGGCATTGATTTGGCCAGTGGCACTGGCTTGGGAGGTTTTGAGTTGGCACAGTCCGCCGATACTTCTCAAGTATCGATTTACAATTCAGCGGGAACATTGGTGCGTAGCATTGACCTGGGAGCGCAACCTGTCGGCATAGTCAAATGGCAATGGGATGGCAAGGATAATAACGGCGTTGCAATGGCTGACGGCAGCTATACCTTTACGGTAAATGCGATTCAGGGTGGTAATAGTGTGGTGCCAACCAATCTGCAATTTGGTGTGGTAAGCAGCGTCACTCAGGATACACAAGGTGTTACCTTAAGCGTTGGAAAACTGGAAGGATTCACAATGGCGCAAGTTAAGCAAATATTTTAACTACATCCGGTAATCCCGTCTTCCTTAAGATGGCATGGAATTAACAGATTGCATCAATGTAAAGCACACACGAGGAGAACATCATGAGTTTTCAGCAAGGATTGAGCGGCCTAAATTCATCATCCAAGCAACTGGATACGATAGGCAATAACGTGGCGAATGCCAGTACCGTTGGATTCAAGGATTCTCAAGCGCAATTTGCCGACATGTATGCGGCCTCTCTTGCGGGTGGTGGCGGCACGCAAGTGGGCACGGGTAGCAAGGTGGCCGCTGTCGTGCAACAGTTCACGCAAGGGAATATCACCAATACCAGTAATTCAATGGATACAGCGATCAGCGGTAACGGATTTTTTCGCTTAGTCGATACGAACGGTGGAGTTGTGTATAGCCGTAATGGGCAGTTTCAGCTGGATAAAAACGGTTACATCGTCAACAACCAAGGACATAAGGTGACTGGTTATCTGCCAAATGCGGCAGGGGTCATCGTCCAATCGAATCCTGTTCCGTTGCAAATCAGTGCGGCTGACCTGGTGCCAAAACAATCTGCAAACTCTGTAGTTGGAGTGAACCTGAATGCGCTTGCCACAGTGCCATTGACGGCGGTATTCAACCCGACCGATCCGACTTCTTATAATAATTCGACCTCAATGACGATTTATGACAGCCTAGGTGCGAGCCACGTAGCATCGCTGTATTTCCAGAGGTTACCCATTACTACTCTGGGCAATGGTTCCTTTGCCGCCGCATCGAGCACCATGACAGTTGGTTCTACGTCCGGTCTGGCTGTAGGTAATACTGTTACGCTGTCGGGAGTGACTTATACGATCACTTCTGTTGTCAATGGTACTACATTAACCGTCTCACCACCTTCTGCTGGTGCTGTTGCAGCACCAGCTACTACCAATGCAGGATCCGCCAACTGGAATTCTTACATGACGATAGATGGGGTACCGGTGCCGCCATCCGCACCCCCTCTTACCACTTTGACTATCCTCACGTTTAACACATTGGGGCAGGTGATTGCACCGGTTGGCCCTCCTGTCGGGCAGGCTGTTTCCGCGGCGTTCACTCCACCTGGCGCTGCGGTTCAAACACTGACATTTCAATTTGGTCAGACCACCCAATATGGCGGCAGCTTTGGTGTCAACACCTTAACCCAGGACGGTTACGCTTCCGGTCACCTGAGCGGGTTCAATACCAGCCCTGACGGCACCGTCTTGGGGCGATATACCAACGGTCAGTCACGTCCGATGGGACAAGTGGTGCTGGCGAATTTTACCGATCCTCAGGGATTGCAGCCGACGGGCAACAATGAGTGGGTGGAGAGTTCTGCATCCGGTGGCCCGTTGGTAGGCGTGCCCGGATCAAGTAGTTTGGGAGTATTGCAATCTGGTGCAGTTGAAGAATCCAACGTGGATTTGACGGCTGAACTGGTGAATATGATTACCGCGCAACGAGTTTATCAGGCGAATGCACAGACCATTAAGACTCAAGACCAGGTGATGCAAACGTTGGTGAACTTGCGTTAATATTTTTGGAGTGCGGTGGCATGACACTGCAACAGACGGCTAAACAAGCACTATAGCGGCATCATGCTGCTGCACTCTCAAGGAGAGAACAATGGACAGGCTGATCTATACCGCAATGACAGGTGCATCTCATGTGTTGCAACAACAGGCTGCAGTGTCAGAGAATTTGGCCAATGCCAATACCACAGGATTTCGCGCCACGCTGAACACGTTTCGTGCCGTGCCATTGGTTGGCGAAGGCCTGCCGACCCGCACCTTCGTGGTTGACTCCACAGCTGGATCAGATTTTACTCCGGCCGTCATCCAGCAAACGGGCAACCCGCTGGATGTGGCGGTACAAGGCTCTGGCTGGATTGCAGTGCAGGACGCAGATGGCAAAGATGCTTACACGCGCAACGGCAGTTTCCACTTTTCCCCTAATGGCGTGTTGCAAACGCATTCAGGTTTAAGTGTGCTTGGTGATACAGGCCCGATTACCATTCCGCCCGATACCGCAGTGACCTTTGCCAAGGACGGAACAATTTCAACGGTACCTAGCGGTTCCAATGCGGCTTCAGTCGTGGTGGTGGGACGACTGAAATTGGTCAACCCTCCCGACGATCAATTGGAGCGCGGCGGGGATGGCCTGTTTCGCATGAAAGACGGTTCCACTGCGTCTGCAGATGCCAGCACCGAAGTGGTACCCGGCAGCCTGGAAGGCAGCAATGTGAATATGGTAGATGCGATGGTGAATATGATTTCGCTGGCGCGCAAATTCGATATGCAGATGAAGATGTTGCAAAGCGCGGATACCAACTCTCAGCACGCCAGTTCGATATTGAGCCTTGCGGGTTAATCGTTTCCATTAATTAATAAGGATAAGATCATGATACGTTCTTTGTGGATTGCAAAAACCGGTTTGGATGCTCAGCAAACCCAGATGGATGTGATTGCCAATAATTTGGCCAACGTTAGCACGAATGGTTTCAAGCGCTCGCACGCAGTCTTCGAGGATCTGTTGTATCAGACCTTGCGTCAGCCAGGCGCGCAGTCTTCGCAGCAAACCAAGGTTCCGTCAGGCTTGCAGATTGGTACTGGAGTGCGCCCGGTGGCGGCAGAACGGGTACATACTCAAGGCAACCTGCAATTGACCAGTAACCAGCTGGATGTGGCAATTTCAGGAGCAGGATTCTTTCAAGTTCAGACGCCGGACGGTACGACTGCCTATAGCAGAGACGGTTCGTTTCAGATGGATAGCCAAGGGCAACTGGTGACCGCTAATGGTTTCCCGATCCAGCCAGCTCTGACTATTCCTGCTAATGCTATTAATGTGAGTATCGGTCGGGATGGCGTCGTTACGGTCACACAGCCCGGTGTGGCTGCCCCGGTACAAGTTGGTAGCCTGCAATTAGCAACTTTCATCAATCCGGCCGGCTTGCAAAGTCTGGGCGAAAACCTTTATCAAGAAACCGCTGCATCCGGGACGCCCAGTACCAATGTGCCGGGTACCAATGGCAGTGGCCTGTTGAATCAGAACTATGTGGAAACTTCTAACGTAAACGTGGTGGAAGAAATGGTAAACATGATCCAGACGCAGCGTGCCTATGAGATCAATTCGAAGGCTATTACCACTTCGGATCAGATGTTGCAAAAGTTGACGCAGATTTAATGGGCGCTGGTATTTCCCCCACCCATAAGGAGATCAGATGCTAATCAGAACACTCTTGATTGGACTATTGCTAGGCTTTGGCGGTTGTGCCGTTCATAAGCCACCTACCAGTATTCAGCAACCGATGACTGCCAAGCCAGTCGATAAACAAGCGGTTATTCCTGCGGATGGAGCGATTTTTCATGCGGGTGTCAATGAACGCCCCATGTTCGAGGATAAGCGGGCGCGTAATGTCGGCGATATTTTGACCATCAACATCGTAGAAAAGACCACTGGCAACAGAAAAACTAGTGCTGGCAACAGCACGGCCAACAGCCTCAATGCCAACGTGCCAACTGTGACATCGGGGCCTTTGGCGCAATTGGCTAAAGCATTTCCTATTTCCAGCAGCAGCAGCAGCAAGACAGCAGCAGCAGGTGCAGGCGCTGCCAGCCAAGATTTAACTGGAACGATTACTGTGACGGTGATCGAGGTGTTGGCTAATGGTAACTTGTTGGTCAGTGGTGAAGAGCAGGTGGCTTTGAATCAGAGCGACGAATTCATTCGTTTCTCCGGGGTGGTCAATCCTACGGTAATCAGTGGTGCGAACACTGTTTTGTCGACTCAAGTTGCCGATGCTCATATTGAGTACAAGAATGCCGGTGCGATGAATGAAGTGATAAATGATGCGAAGTCATTGGGATTCCTGGGGCGGTTCTTCCAGTCGGTTATGCCATTCTGATGACTAAGACCGCCAGAACGGAGAAATACATGAAACGAATTTTTTCAATGCTGTTGGCGTTGCTGGTGCTATATCCGATTGGCGCGTCTGCTGAACGTATCAAGGATATGGCGAGCATCCAGGGTGTGCGCGATAACCAATTGATCGGTTATGGCATCGTGGTTGGACTGGACGGTAGCGGCGACCAAACCACGCAAACGCCGTTCACGGTACAAAGCATCATCAGCATGTTGTCACAGATGGGTGTGAACATACCGCAAGGTACCAGTTTGCAACTCAAGAATGTAGCGGCAGTGGTTGTGACTGCCACGTTGCCACCGTTTTCCAAGCCAGGTCAGACCATAGATGTGACGGCCTCTTCGATCGGCAATGCCAAGAGCCTGCGCGGCGGGACGTTGTTGATGACGCCATTGAAGGGCGGGGATGGCCAGGTATATGCGATGGCGCAAGGCAATGTGCTGGTTGGTGGGGTTGGAGCTTCGTCAGGCGGGGCATCAGTACAGGTGAATCATTTAAGTGTGGGTCGGGTGCTATCCGGTGCAACAGTGGAACGTGCCGTGCCGACAATATTGGGGCAGGGCGATTTCATCAACCTGGAATTGAATGCAACGGATTTTACTACTGCCGCGCGTATTGTTGAGGTCATCAATGGACAGATTGCTCCAGACTTGGCTTCAGCCTTGGATGGGCGGGTGATACAGGTTCGTGCGCCAGCAGGTAACGGGCGTGTAGCTTTCATTTCCAAGATCGAAAATCTGGAAGTCGATCCGGCGCAGGGCATGGCCAGGGTCATCATCAATGCGCGTACCGGATCGGTGGTGATGAATCAGGCGGTGGCTTTACAGCCTTGTGCCGTGGCGCATGGCAACCTGACTGTAGTGATTACCACTGCCAGCACGGTGAGCCAGCCTAATGCTCTTGCCCAAGGACAAACCGTGCAAACCGATAGCACCACGATAAACGTTAAGGAGGGCAAAGGTGGCTTGGTACAACTTCCCAAGGGTGTATCTTTGAGCGAAGTGGTCAAAACATTGAATTCAATCGGTGCGACACCTCAAGATTTGCTGGCGATTCTACAAGCAATGAAATCGGCAGGGGCATTGCGTGCCGAACTGGAAATAATCTAATGCCAACTCCGCTAGACACTGCCACAAGCTTGGCGTTGGATACGCAAAGCCTGGCGAAGTTGCGCCTGCAAGCCAAGCAGGCGCCAGATCAAGCACTCAAAGCCGCTGCCCAGCAATTTGAATCATTATTCCTCAATATGATGTTGAAGAGTATGCGTGAAGCCACACCGAAGGATGGCATGTTCGACAGTGACCAAACCAGAATGTTTACCAGTATGTTGGATCAACAGTTGGCTCAAAATATGGCGAGCAGGGGTGTAGGTTTGGCTGACATCATGGTGAAACAACTGAGCCACACTATGGAGATGCAAGCAGGAAAAGGGAAGAATGTAGCGAAAGATGCGGCAGTGGAGAGCGGCGCTCATCCTCCCGCAGTTTCGCCATCTACTTAAAATATACACTACAAGACTTTGTGGACCACATGAGATAACGCTAAAGAATTAATATTGCATGCCGATAACAAAAATAAGGGTGTCGTCTGGAGAGCAGAGGAATAGATTATGGGAAGTAATATATTTAGTGCGGCTTTAACTGGTCTAAATGCCGCTCAGTATGGGATAACTACAACTGAGCACAACATCGCTAATGCAAGTACCCCCGGTTTTTCGCGGCAACAAGTTCTGTTAAGCCCCGCTATCGCTCAACAATTTGGCTCTGGATTTGTAGGGCAAGGGGTCGATATAACTGGTGTGCGAAGGATTTATGATCAATTTCTTACAGCACAAGTTTTGCAAGTGCAGACTCAGGCCAGTTATCTGACCAGCTATCACACTGCAATCGCGCAGATAGACAACATGCTTTCGGATCCCAATGCCGGGGTGTCGCCAGCGATGCAGGATTTGTCCAATGGCATGAACGGCGTGGCCAACAATCCCGAATCTATTCCTTCACGGCAAGCTTTTCTTGGTAATGCGCAGGCTGCGGTCAATCGTTTTCAGGGGATTGACCAGCAACTGACAACCATAGCAAATGGGCTTAACGGACAAATCAGTAATAGCATTAAAGATATCAATAGTTATGCTCGGCAGATCGCCGCGCTAAACAGCAGCATTAAACTAGCTACGGCGGGGGGGCAGGCTGGACAGCAGCCCAATGATTTACTTGATCAGCGTGATCAGCTGGTCAATCAATTGAATCAGATTATTCAAACTGCCACGATGCAACAATCGGATGGATCGGTTAGTGTCTTTATCGGCAGCGGTCAAGCATTGGTGATCGGTAACCAAGCCATGACGTTGCAGACTGTTCAATCAGCCAGCGATCCGAGCAAATTAGATATTGCCTACTTGGCTAATGGCAAGACTATCACCATGCAACAAAGCAGTCTGCAGGGCGGAAGTTTAGGAGCATATCTCAACTTTCGTGATCAGAGTTTGGAACCGGCGCGTAATGCACTTGGTCGTGTTGCGATAGGACTGGCGACCAGCATCAATCAGCAGAATCAATTAGGACAGGATTTGAACGGTGCATTGGGCGGTAATTTATTCAATGCGGCCGTTCCGAGGGTTAATCCGGGGGCTAACAATACCGGCACGGCATCCTTGACCGGCGCTATCACCAATGTGTCAGCGTTGACTACCAGCGACTATCAACTGAAATTCGATGGGGCGAATTATTCAATGATACGTTTGTCCGATAATTCTGTAACTAATCTGGGTGCAGGGCCGCTGACTCCTTCTGCAGTTGTCGATGGATTCACGGTCAATATAACTGCCGGACTGATGGCTGCAGGAGACGGTTTCCTGATCCGTCCCACGGCAGATGGTGCGCGTGATATTGCCTTGCTGACCAATGATCCGGCTAAAATCGCTGCTGCTGCACCGATGCGTGCGACGGCTGCATTGACCAATACCGGAAACGGTAAAATCAGCAGTGGCACTGTGAATCCGCCCCCGCCTGTAACACCGAATCCGGCACATCCTTTGACGGATCTGAATCTGCAACAAGCAGTTAGCATCACATTCAATAATCCTCCGACTACTTATAACGTGACCGGGACAGGGGTTGGCATTCCGGCAGCTAATGTACCTTACACTGCAGGCAGCAACATCAGCTATAACGGCTGGACGGTTCAAATCTCTGGGACTCCCGCAGTTGGCGATGTCTTCAATGTAGGTAGCAACACCAATGCAACTGGAGATAATCGCAATGCCTTGCTGATGGCGGGATTGCAAACGCAAAATCTGATGGCAAACGGCACTGCGACCTTGGGGAGTTTGTATAGTCAGTTGGTTGGAGATGTCGGGGCAAAAACTCATGAAATGGATGTGACCAGTCAGGCGCAAAACAATGTGGTGTCTCAAGTGGTCGCATCGCAGCAGGCGGTATCGGGTGTCAATCTGGATGAAGAGGCGGCGAATCTGATGCGTTATCAAAATGCTTATCAAGCCTCCGCCAAGGCGATGCAAATTGCCAGCACCATGTTTGACACATTGTTGTCACTAGGAAAGTAGGTGTGTGATGCGTATCAGTTCTAGTACCATTTTCGATAGCAACGTGGCAGGTATGGACCAGCAACAATCGCTTATGATTAAAACCCAGCAGCAGCTTGCTACCGGGCGTCGTATTCTTACCGCAGCAGATGATCCGGCTGCGGCAGCCCGAGCTCTGGATATCACTCAATCCGATTCAACGAATACCCAATACACAACGAATCGCAACGCAGCTCATAATACCCTGTCTCTTTCAGAGAGTGCATTGCAGAGTGTGACGAATTTGCTTCAAGCCGTGAGAACTTCGGCAGTTAATGCAGGAGATGGCTCATTAAACAATAGCGACCGCAGCAGCATCGCGAATCAGTTAAGTGGCCAATTGCAAGATCTGGTTGGTTTGGCGAATAGCACTGATGGTGCGGGAAACTATCTATATTCCGGATTTCAGTCCAGAACCCAACCGTTTGTCAATACAGTCGCAGGGATGAGTTATTTTGGCGATGACGGGCAGCGTAACGTTCAAGTCAGTGCATCACGGCAAGTGGCCTCCAGCGATTCTGGCGCGGACGTGTTTATGAACATTAAGAATGGTAATGGGACGTTTGCCACGCAGCAAGGTACCAATACCGTTACTCCTGGCCCTAATCTCGGCAGTGGCGTGATTAGCGTTGGTTCAGTAGCAAATCCGCCTCCAACATTGCCGATAAATAACTATAGCGTTGCATTCACTGTGGTGGGTACACCAGCTGTGACGAGCTACACTGTGACTAATACTACTACGTCTGCAATTGTCTCTGCTGGGAACCCATATGTAAGCGGGCAATCCATCAGTTTTGCCGGTATGCAATTTGACATTCAGGGTGCCCCGGCTAACGGCGATACTTTTACCGTCACCCCTAGTGCCAATGAGAGTATCTTTAAAACCATCTCAAATTTGATTGCTGCACTGAATACACCTGTGGCAAGTGCTGCAAATGGTGGAGGGACAGCTTTAACCAATAACTTGAATCATGCGCTCACCAGTTTGGATAATGCGCTTAACAATGTTTTAACGATACGATCCTCTCTGGGTTCGCGTCTAAACGAAATTAGTGCGCTACAGGTAACAGGAGATAATCTGGGCTTGCAATTCAAGCAAAATTTGTCACAGCTGCAGGATGTGGATTTTGCCAAAGCGATAAGTGATCTAACTCAGCAGAAAATGGGTTTGCAAGCAGCACAGCAATCATTTGCAGCAGTCTCAACTCTTTCTTTGTTCAACTACATTAAGTGAGTTGATCAGTGTGGTAGCTTTATCAGGTTAAGTGCGGTGCCTACGCCCTCTTGAGTGAGTCTGTCCAGCACAGGTGCAAAGTAGGGCATGGATAGTGCCAAAACAAAAAATCCGATTGCCAGAGTGATGGGGAAGCCAACTGCGAATAAGTTGAGTTGTGGCGCAGCGCGGGTGAGTATCCCTAACGCGATATTGGTGATGAGTAATGCAGCCAATATTGGTAGTGAAATCTGCAAGGCGAAGGCAAAAATACTCCCCCCCCACTTGGCAACTCCATAGAATCCCTGAACCGACATCATGCTGCCAATAGGTAGTGTCTGAAAGCTTTCGGCTAATGCTGAAAGCATGAACAGGTGGCCGTTCATGGATAAGAAGGCCAGTGCTGCGATCATTCCCAACCATTGGGCGATAATTGCAGAATGAACGGCATTGATGGGATCATACAAGCTGGCGAATCCCAACCCCATCTGCAACCCGGCTAATTCACCCGCCATTTCGACTGCGTTAAAAATCAGGCGCATGGTGAATCCCATGGCTATGCCGATGATGACCTGCTGAATCATTATCAATATTCCTTGTGGGGAGCCGACAGCTATTTGCGGCATCGCACCGATGGTGGGGGCGATGATGATGGCAAGTAGAGCGGACAAACCAATTTTGACGCGTACCGGGACTTGCCTGTTGCCGATTATCGGTGAGCTGGCAATCATGGCCAGGATGCGCGCCAGAGGATAAATGAATGTGGCGAGCCAGGCATCAAGCTGCGCACTGGTGAAACTAATCACGAGTTAGCCTCATGATCAGAATAAGGATAGGTAACATTCTCTTGCCCCATGTATCCTCTTCTTTACTCGTGGCCATATTCTTGAAACTTATCCGATCATCCAAGGGATATTGCCAAACAAGCGTTGGATGTAATCGACTATGGTGTTTACCATCCACGGGCCGGTCAAGATCAGCACCAGAAAGATTCCCAGAAGTTTTGGGATGAAAGACAAGGTCATTTCGTTGATCTGTGTAGCGGCCTGAAAGATACTCACCACCAGACCAATGACCAGTGCACTAAGCAACATCGGAGCGGAAATCAACAGCGTCATTTCGATTGCTTGTTGCCCGATGGTAACGACGGTTTCAGGAGTCATGGTCAGATAGGGCAGTTAGGTATAAAAACTCTGCGCCAGAGAGCCGATAATTAAATTCCAACCGTCGGCCAGCACGAACAGCATGATCTTGAAGGGCAGTGAAATGATGGCCGGCGACACCATCATCATACCCATGGACATCAGCACGCTGGCTACCACCATGTCGATGATGAGGAAGGGAATGAACACCACAAAGCCGATTTGAAAAGCGGTTTTTAATTCGCTGGTAACATAAGCGGGTACCAGAATGCGTAGCGGCACTTGGTCTGGACTTTGCAGTTCTTCGCTATTGGAAATCTTGACGAACAAGGCCAAGTCGGCCTCGCGGGTTTGCCGCAGCATGAAGGTTTTAAGCGGCACGCTGCCCTTCTCGATCGCTTGTTGCAGGCTGAGTTTGTTTTCACTGAAAGGCAAATAAGCGTCAGTATAGACTTTGTCAAATACCGGAGACATGACAAAAAATGTGAGAAACAAAGCCAAGCCGATCAACACCTGATTGGGTGGCGCAGTGGGTGTGCCGATGGCGGAGCGCAACAAGCTCAATACGATGATGATACGCGTGAATCCGGTCATCATCAGCAGAATTGCCGGCAGAAAACTCAGCGAGGTGAGTAGCAGCAGCAATTGCAGGCTTAAGCTGTAGGTTTGCCCTCCGCCTGGAGCTGGCGTGCTGGTTAATGCAGGCAAGCCGACTTCTGCCCATGCAGTTTGTGTTGCGCCGAGCAACGCAAGAAACAGTATCAATAAGGTAACAAAATTACGGTGCATTGCGTTTCCTGTCAGAAGGCTGATGACGCAGAATAGAAGACAAAAGTTTGGCGAATTTGTTTTCAGAAGGCAGGATACTTAGATCCGGGTTTGCGTTGTTCGGTAACTCTTGCTTCTGAAGCGTGTGCAAGGTGCGAATTTGCCCCGGGCCTACCCCGACCACCAGCCAAGTGTCTTTCACTTCGACCAGAACGATGCGTTCACGCTGGCCTATTGCCACGCTGCCCAATATCTTGAGCAGGTTGCCCGAGCCCAGTTGCGCCGCATTCATGCGTTTGAGCAGCCATGCCACCAGTACAATGGCGGCTAGCACCAGCAGCAGGCTGAAGATGATTTGTACAATATTGCTTGAGCTGACTGCAGGAGGTGGCGGAGCAAAGGCGGGACGTGTTCCTTCTACAGCCGTAGCCCAAACGGGTGCCGCCAGCAGGATTGCGGCAATGAAAAAACGATATCGACTACACATATTATTTATTTTATTTATTCAAGCGGCGCAACCGCTCGGACGGGGTGATGATGTCCGTCAAACGGATGCCGAGTTTCTCATTGACCACAACGACTTCTCCTTGCGCGATCAGGAAACCATTGATCATGACGTCCAATGGTTCACCGGCCATACCGGCCAACTCAACGACGGAGCCTTGAGCCAGTTGCAGCAAATGCTTGATGGGCATTTTAGTGCGTCCCAGTTCAACGGTCAGTTGTACCGGAATGTCTAAAATCATGTCGAGGTCGTTCTGGGTTGTAGCTGCACCGCTTGCCCCGAACTGTTCGAATGCGACAGGTTTGGCAAGCTCTGCTGGCGTTGACTGTTCGGCCATGGCCGCGCCCCAATCGTCGGCGCTGATTGCTTCGTTGGTTGCAGTTTCGTTAGACATGACCTTCTCCTTCGTTTGTTGAGATCATTTTTTCAACCCTCAATGCATATTGATTATTGAATGCACCATATTTGCATTCCATTACCGGAACTCCATCCACCGAAGCGATGATGTTTTCCCCGATTTCCAGCGGGACGATGTCACCGCTACGCATCCTTAAGACTTGTTCAAGCGTCACGCTGGCTTGACCGAGCGTGGCAACCAATTCAATGGTGGCTGATTGCACCTGTTTGGACAGCAACTGCAACCAGCGGTGATCCATGGCAAGATGCTCCCCTTGCATGGTGCTGTAGAGCAAATCTTTGACTGGTTCGAGCATGGAGTAGGGCATGCAAATGTGGAATGCGCCGCCATTGCCGCCCAGTTCGATATCAAAGGTAGTGACGATGACCACCTCGTTGGGAGTGGCGATGTTGGCGAACTGCGGGTTCATTTCCGAACGCACGAATTCGAATTTTAGCGGGTGGACGTTTTCCCAGGATTTCTCATAGTTCTCAAATACGACAGCAATCAATTTCTGGATGATGCGATGTTCGGTCTGTGTGAATTCGCGACCCTCCACACGGGTATGGAAACGCCCGTCTCCCCCAAACATGTTATCCACTATTAAAAACACCAAATTCGGATCAAAGATGAATAAACCATTGCCGCGTAGCGGCTTAGCCTGAATGATGTTCAAATTGGTCGGCACATGCAGATTGCGGATGAATTCGCCAAATTTCAACACTCTTACCGGGCCGATAGAAATCTCCGGGGTACGGCGGATGAAATTGAATAAGCCAATGCGGAACAGCCGCGCAAATCGTTCGTTGATTATTTCCATCGTGGGCATACGCCCACGCACAATGCGCTCTTGCGAGGCAAGATTATATGAGCGTACCTCCCCAGGCTTGGCTTCAGGATGATCAGGCGCATCATCCGCTTCACCGGTCACTCCCTTGAGTAGAGAATCGACTTCATCTTGTGAGAGAAATTCGCTCATTTTCCTATTGAATAATGAATGATGTAAATAGCACTTCTTCTATACCGTTTTTTTGCGGTAGTTCAGTGGCTGCTGGAGCAGATGCAGATTGTGTTTGGCTATTGACAGGCGCAGCTTTAAGTAACCCCAATACGCGTTCGATTTGAATCTTGATATCACTGGCCAATTTTTCCTTACCTTCAAGCGTAGCGAGTTCCGATGGACGCCTGCTCTGCAGCAGCATATTCACATGGTGCAGAATTTCTGGGCTGCTCGCTTTGATCTTTTCTTCCAGTTCAGGTTTAGATAACTTTATCGAAATCGCTACTTGCAAGTAGCGGTCACCTTCCTCGTGAATCAGGTTGGCAGTAAATGTACCCAGCGGCACGTATTTCGGCGGTACCGCCTTTTCATCATTAGCTGCTTCAGGAGTGGCATCAGCCGCTGCATCAGTTGCTTCGTCAGCAGCCCCATCTTTGGCAGCATTCTTGGTTGGTGCGTGTGCCGGTTTCATCAAAAAGTACCCGGCTGCTCCCCCCCCTATCAGCAGTACCACCGCAATAATGATGTAGAGAACTTTTTTACTTTTTTTGGCGGGTGGGGCAGCAGTTTCCTCTGTTGCGCCCGGCTTAGTCGTTGCCCCTGGCTTAGTCGTTGCATTTGGTTTTGCTGCAGTTGCCATGTTAGCCTTCCTTCGATGGTTGGATTATCAGAAAAAATCAGTATGGATGATAACTCGATTAACGCTGAAATTCCCCATCAACTTGATTTTAATGTTCAGGCAAAAGTATCCAACATCCCGTTGTGACGACGCGCTGGGTTGCTCTGCGAAGTTGTCGATTCCAATTCATTCGATTTAGCTGCATTGTAAATAGCTTCACGCTGCGCCGCCGTACCGGAACCTTGATCCATCAATCCACCATTATTTCGATCCCGCGGAGCTTGGTCGCTGACCGTAGCATTACCTAAAGTAATATTATTGTCGGCCAATATTTCACGAAGTTTAGGCAGGGCATTTTCTACTGCATCACGCACCGCACTATGCGGTGATGTGAATTGGGCGGTAAGTTGATTGTCGGAAATCTTCAGCACTACGTTCAAAGGCCCCAAATCCGGTGGATTCAAGTGTAATTCAGCAGTCTGGTTTTGCTGGTTATTCATCCAGATGATCTTTTGTGAGAATTCATCCGCCCAACCGCTGTTGCCTAACGGCGTGGTGATGGTTTGCGCGGCATCGGCGGGGATATCATTGGCCAAGATATTGGACATCACGGATGGCACCGTGGTAACTGTTTTAGGATTGTTTGGGCTAGCTTGGGGCTGGCCTGCGGCGCTGATTGCTATCTCCACATGCTTAACTGCGTTAGAAGACGAAAGGATAATGGATGTAGCATCAATCTGCTGCCTGTTGTCTGTCTTGGGAAGCGCATTATCGTTCTCCATTGATGTGTCTGATATCCGCTGCAAGTTATCTGCTGCCCTCTGTTTAACCCCTTTAGCTCCTCTTGTCATTGGGAAGTTGCCGCTTTCCTTGTCTGCGAGCGGGTCGGTGCGTAGCAGCTGAGAACTAACCGGCGATATATCCTTTGAAGGTTGAAGAGGAAATTGCAGCAGCATGGCAGCCAATGAGTTAGCTGGATCGCTTGGATTGCTGGCGGCGATTGTTGCCTGGTCTTGCGCATTTTGATCTGCATCACCGGTTATGGTTTTTCCATCTATAGCTCCGGAAATTTGCGTGGTCTTCATGGCGGGGAAACCGGCTTCGCCGATTTGCCGTGCCAGCAGAACAGAAAAAGAATCGGTAGCCTGATCATTCGCC
This sequence comes from Gallionella sp., assembly GCA_025350405.1. Taxonomy (GTDB): domain Bacteria; phylum Pseudomonadota; class Gammaproteobacteria; order Burkholderiales; family Gallionellaceae; genus Gallionella. The sequence continues at coordinate 40,572 of JANXXX010000009.1, read as the reverse complement.
GCACCATTTGTCTGTGAGGTGGGCGCAGCATTGCCGGGGACAGAAGAATCGTTGCGTCCCCCCGTTACGGGGACGCCGCCAGACGCCCGACCTTCGGACGGTCTTGGCGCAGGCTGCGAGGCGCCACCTAGCGCACCGTTTGCAGGTGATTGAGTATTATTATTGCTAATCGGCAGATTGGTCATGGCAGTTATCCTCAATTACTTATTATGATCTTCGCTACTAATTGCCCTGTTGTTGGCAGATCTGCTGGAATGCTCATCCTGAGATTTTTGTTCTGACTTCTCGGCGACCTTTTTTTGAGTTTCAATATGGCGTTGTTGTAACGTGTCGAACGATTTCAGTTTGCGCCGTGCAGTGTCGAATTCACCACGTCCGACTTGTGTTGAGACCTTGCTTTGCCCAACCAGCTTGAGTTGCTGGCTGATGGCTTCATCGAGCTTATTGATAAACCCCTGAAAATTGCGCAATTCGGCTGGATCAATGCCGTTTTTTGTCGATTCCTGCATGCGTGCCTGATAGTCCTTACGGTATTGCTGGAGCATTTCAAGTTTGCTTTGCGCACCGTGCTGTTGCTTGTTGAGTTGCCCGAGCTTGTGTGTTGCCGAATCATTCTGGTGCTTGGCCAGATTGATCAAAGGTTGTAAGGAGAATGGTTTGGTCATGGCTGTGCTTGTTAAAGTGTGGGTTAATTAGCTTGTATAACCACGTGAATAATCTTGTTAATGTATTGGCTCAAACAGGGCTTTTAATTGGGTAACACTCGTTGCATAAGGTTCGCGCTGATACATGTCTTGTTTCAGAAATTGTTCCATCCGCGGATAAAGATCAATTGCTTCATCCAGTAGCGCATTGCTGCCGCTGACATAGGCTCCTACGCTGATCAAATCGCGGTTACGTTGGTAAAGGGAATACATATGCTTGAAGCGTTGCACGACTGACAAGTGTTCCGGTGACGCCAAACGTGGCATTACACGGCTGATCGAAGCTTCGATATCTATTGCCGGGTAATGCCCTTGTTCAACCAGCTGTCGTGAGAGCACAATGTGTCCGTCGAGAATGGCGCGCGCACTTTCGGCAATCGGGTCTTGCTGATCGTCTCCTTCGGTCAATACAGTATAAAAGGCAGTAATTGAACCGCTGCCTTCCAGGCCGTTGCCGGCGCGTTCCACCAGTTGCGGCAACTTGGCGAAAACAGAAGGTGGATAACCTTTGGTGGCGGGCGGTTCGCCGACAGCCAGCGCGATTTCGCGTTGTGCCATGGCAAAACGGGTCAGCGAGTCCATAATCAGCAAAACATTCTTGCCTTGATCGCGGAAGTATTCTGCAATGGTGGTGGCATAAGCTGCACCCTGTAAACGCATCAGTGGCGAAGTGTCCGCTGGCGTGGCAACGACTACTGAGTGTGCCATGCCCTCCTTGCCGAGAATATCATTGATAAATTCCTTCACTTCGCGGCCGCGCTCGCCGATCAGCGCAACCACCGTGACATCCGCGCTGGTATAGCGCGCCATCATGCCGAGCAGCACGCTCTTGCCGACACCGCTACCGGCAAATAATCCCATGCGCTGACCGCGGCCCACTGTCAACATGCTGTTGATGGCGCGCACGCCAACATCGAGTGCAGTGTCAATTGAGGCGCGTTCCAATGGGTTGAATGGGCGACTTTGCAGCGGTGCCGAGTCTGAGTCTTGCAGCGGACCTAATTGGTCTAGCGGTTTGCCGGCACCATCCAGTACGCGGCCAAGCAACATATTGCCGACCGGCAGATGTTTTGCATGATCCGCAGTGCGGCGCATCGGCTTGCGTTTTCCACCCAGAGTTAACACATGCGCCGGTTCGATCGGCATCACGCGTGCGCCGGGAACCAGGCCATACACATTGTTTTCCGGCATCAGGAACAATCTTTCTCCGGCGAAACCGACCACCTCCGCTTCAACTACATAGTTAGGCAGGTGTATGGCACAGGTGCTGCCAACCGGCATTTTTAAGCCGACGGCCTCCATCACCATGCCAGTCACCTTGGTCAGATGGCCGCTCGGCGGCATCGTGTTGCAGTCCGCCACATATTCACGGCCCTCAGCTAAAAATTCCTGCCAACGGAAGCTGTGAGAATTCACACCTGCCATGATTTATCCTGCCCAATCGATTCAATAATGCGTTTCCAGCGTGCATCAGTGGTAGCATCCACGTGGCTATGCGCGGTCTCCACGCGGCATCCCCCGCGCATGATTTGTGGGTCGGTAAAAATTTTCCATCCGGCATGCGACAATTGCTCGCCCATATGCTTGCGAATCAATTCGGCATCTTCCGGATGCAAAATCAAATGGGCATTCTGATTGAAGTGCGGCAAACTGCTAATTGCATCGTTGACAATTTTCAGAATCACTTCTGGCTTCACCTGCAATGTCTCGCACACCATTTTATTGGCTACTTCAAGCGACAAGTCAAGTAATGATTGTGCCACTTGTCCGTCCAATTGATTGAGTCCATCCTGCAAATTTTGCAGTAGCTCGTGAATTTGCGCCACCTCGCGGTGAGCTTGCTCGATGCCGTCTGCATAACCAGCAGCACGGCCTTCATCGTGTGCTTGTTGCCGGATGTTCTCCACTTCTGCAACGGTGGCGTGCGCGGTTTTTCTATGCACGATGCCCTGGATATTTCCTCCTGAATGTGAATCGAACGAGGCGAGCTCCCAACGCTCGAATGCGGTCAGCTGCTCTTTAGGAATGACTGTACTAGACATAGGCTTCCTCGTTCTTTCCGCCTAATGCAATCTGACCTTCATCGGACAAGCGACGCACAATTTTGAGAATTTCCTTTTGGTTGGCTTCGACATCGCTGAGTCTGACCGGACCTTTGGATTCGAGGTCTTCCCGCATCATTTCGGCAGCACGCGTCGACATATTCTTGAAAATCTTTTCGCGCAATTCTTCGTTTGCACCCTTGAGGGCGATAATTAAAGATTCTGACTGAACTTCGCGAAGGATAAGCTGGATGCCGCGGTCATCAATATCCATAATATTTTCGAAGACGAACATCTTGTCTTCAATTTTTTGTGCCAGCTCGGGGTCGAAGCTGCGCACGTTTTCCATCATTTCAGCCTCCAGCGCACCACCCATGAAGTTCAGGATTTCTGCGGCAGCCCCCACACCACCCTGCAGATTTTTTTTCAAGGAGCCGCCACCTGACATGAGTTTTCCTAATACGTCATTAAGTTCATGCAGAGCTACAGGCTGTACGCTATCCAGCGTGGAAATGCGCAACAGCACATCGTTGCGCGTACGCTCGGGTAGCATTTTAAGGACATCGGCGGATTGGTCTGGATCCAGGTGCACCAGAATGGTCGCGATGATTTGCGGATGTTCGTTGCAAATCATTTCCGCCACCGAACCCGGATCCATCCACTTCAAACTTTCGATACCGCTAGTATCGCTGTTGGTCATGATGCGATCCAGCAATCCGGCTGCCTTGTCGTCCCCCAGCGCTTGGATGAGCATGCCGCGGATGTAATCGCTGGAATCCATCCCAATGGTCGTTTTATCCGATGCGACAATAAAAAAATCGTGAAATACCTGGGCAATCTGTTCGCGGCCAAGGTTTTTCAGCTTCATCATGGCTGAACTGATTCTTTGCACTTCTTTGGGCTCAAGATATTTCAGCACTGCTGCGGCTTCGCTTTCGCCAAGCGTCATCAGGAAAATCGCACTTTTTTCGATGCCAGTAGTCATTCTTTTACCCATTCCTTGATGACGCTGGCAACAATCTTGGGCTCTTGCTGGGCAATTTGCCGAGCGACCTGCAGGTTCTGCTCATAAGGTGCCGTGGCTCCCGCAGAAAATTGTGCGCCGGTATTGGCGCGTTCATCTGGAACCGCTTTAACGCTGCCCATACTGCTCAATGCGGTGAGTAAGGTGCGGAAAGTAGGTTTGATGACGCGAAATACGACGAACCACATGGCTGCGGCGATCAACGCATATTTAATTATATCTTTGGCAAGTTCGATTACATAAGGTTGCTTCCAGAAAGGTATCTCTTCTACAACTTCCTTGGTTTCGGTAAAGGCAGCAACCTGCACATTCAGGCTGTCTCCGCGCTTCTGATCAAAACCAATGGCATCTTTGACCAGATTATTGATCTGTTCTTTCTCAGCATCACTCAATGGTTTAATGCTGCTTTTTCCCTTGGCATCAGTCACCTTGCGATTGCCATTGACCACTACCGCAACCGATAAGCGTTTGACAGAACCAACCGGCAGCACAGTGTGGCTGATGGTGCGATCTACCTCATAGTTCACCGTGGATTCTTTTTGCTGACTGGTTGGGCCTGCATTGTTAGTGCTGGTTGAAGCGCCTTTGCCGGCAACAATAGGGGCAGTAGCTGGAACGGGAGGTTGGTTGGTCAGCGCGCCCGGGATGCCGCCACTCTGACCAGCGCTACTGGTCACAGCGCTGCTTTGTTGGCTGCGTATCACTTGTGCAGTCGGGCTTTGATTTGGTTTGAAGACTTCAGATGTTTGCTCGGTGCGCGAAAAATCAATATCGGCGGATACCTCCGCGCGCACATTGTTTGCGCCGAGCATTGGAATCAGCAACGTGTTGATACGCTCGATATAGCCACGTTCAATCTGTTGCACATATTTGAGCTGATTCGCGTCTAGCCCCTCATTGCTGCCGCCGTCATGGCTGGCACTCAGCAATGTGCCGTTCTGATCCACCACCGTCACGCTCTTGGCGGAAAGTTCCGGCACACTGCTCGAAATCAAGTGAACAATCGCGCTGACCTGAGCTGAATCAAGCAGTCTTCCGCCTTGAAGGCTGAGCACTACAGATGCGCTGGGTTTCTGTTGTTCTTTGACAAACACGCTGGGTTTTGGGATGGCCAAGTGAACGCGTGCGGCGGCTACTGCACCTATGGTTTGCACCGAACGTGCCAACTCACCTTCCAGCGCACGTTGGTAATTGACCTGCTCGGCAAATTGGGTGATGCCGAATCGTTGGTTCTCCATTAATTCAAAACCGACGTTTCCACCCTTGGGGAGCCCTTGAGAAGCCAGTTTCAGACGTGCTTCGTGTACCAAGTTGGAAGGCACCATCAATGCTCCGCCACCCTCGGCGAACTTGTACGGAATGTTCATTTGCTGCAGCGACTCGATGATTGATCCACCATCGCGATCAGACAAGTTGCTGTAGAGAACGCGATAATCTGGTGTTTGTCCCCACATCCATAGACCGGCGATGAGAGCAAACAATGCCGCAATGCCAACCGCCACCCCCATCTTTTGCTGGAGGTTGAGTTGGTTAAATCCACTTGATGCGTTGCTTTCCTGTTCAGCCATGATGATTCGGAACCACACCAAAAAGCCACTGAGGCAGAGAGTGCATTATCAATGGCAAAAGGCAATTTGAAAACATGAATAACGGGGGAAACCCGTGTCTTTTCGCTAAATGACAGATGCGTCCATATGAGTATTGTGCAATTACTTAAAAGTGGGCGAGAAGGAGGCACAAAATGAATACTTCGGCAGTTGATAGCTTATTGGCGCAAATGCGTGTTGCAGCAGCGGCAGCTGGGTTACGTGAACCAAGCCCGGCAGCGCAACCAAGCAAAGTAGACTTTTCCAGTGTGCTGAAATCGTCATTAGACGGAGTGGCGCAGGTTCAAGCCAAGTCGGAAGCAATGCAAAAAGCCTTTGTGCTGGGCGACGACAGGGTTAGTTTGAGTGACACCATGATTGAAATGCAGAAAGCTAACATCAATTTTCAAACTACTGTTCAGATTCGCAACAAGTTTGTGCAGGCATATAACGACATCATGAATATGCAAATCTGATTTTAAGCTTAACGCAAAATCGGGCGGTTCATCATGGTTGTGCAGTAGCGTGAGGATGATTAGAGGCGGCATGGTATTCATTCCACCTAAGTTATTGTTTTTGTGCGCTGCATATTTGTTATGTAGCGTTGCAGCAAAATGATAGATGCGCCGTCGAGATCTTTGAATTCACAGCCAGCGCGTTTATGTTCGCCACCTGATTTTGAATTCATTATAATCAGATTTTTAACTTCGATCGTTCCTCTGATCGTGCCTATTTCTGGGAGCTCGATCTGACAATCTGAATAGGATAGGCCAGGGATGAGTTCGGTGTCTGTTTCCATACAAATTAGTCCGACGCCGCCACAACTGATATCCATAATAATAAACTCGCGCGGTTTTATATTGGGCGAAGGCTTCCTGGCGACGATGCAGCGCAAAGGGTTAGCAATAGGAGTTGTAAGCCGATAGTATTCGCGCCGTTGTAACCGGTAAAGACTATCCGGCAGAGGTAGATAGAAAGCAGGGCGACCCTGATACATCGCGTTGCCGGCCTGATTAACGACGAATTGAACCTTGATCTGCAAGTGTGAACTGACGAAAATCAGCTTGTTACTCTCAATAATGCGTCTATTATCCGTTTCATTCGGGCTTTGTTCCAACCACATACCGCTATCATCGACCGCCAATAGTGTGGTCAGGATGAAATCGTTCTCGTTACCGTAATATAGGGCAACACGGTTTCCCTTTTCGGCGATGTAATGCATAACGAACTTGATTTCTTTTGGCGAAGAGATGCTGTACTTGTCATCTTTCTCTTTGATTAGAACCTCTATTTTTAGCGAATTATCTTTTTCCATGTTCTTGATGCTGCATTAGTCATATTGTCGAACATGATAACAAAATTATTTGTTAATAAAAGGAGAAGTGGGGGAGTTTGCATGTTCCAGACGGTATAGCCAGGCGAGTAGCTCAGCCACAGCCAGATAAAGTTGCGCGGGGATTTCCTGGTCAAGTTCAACTTTCATTAACAAGCCGACCAAATCTTCGGATTCATGCACAAAAACTCCATGTTGTTTGGCACGTTCGATAATCGCTTGGGCGATCAGCCCGCGTCCTTTCGCAATCACTTTTGGTGCACTTTGATTCTTACCATAGGTCAGTGCGACAGCGACTTGTTGCGGTGTGAGGTTGGGTGGTTTCATGTTTTTTCCACCACGGCAGCGAGCAGCGCAATGTCGGCATCGGCAAGTGAGTTCTTGAGCTGGGGCATGGTGCGATTGAATAGCTCGACGGTTTGTGAATCTGCTGCATGCAGCGTCAGCCGCAACCCGCTTTCAGCGAAGACCAAGCGGGCATGGACATCGCCTAATTTTGGTAAAGACAATTCCATTTCAGTGCTCCACTGGCGCTCATCCTCCTGCCGAGCCGGGTGTTCCGGCTCACCTTGAATTTCCCATTGCATCTGCTGTCCAGGCCAGATTTGGCCCATCCAAACCATATGATGGTATTCCAGAGTGTGCAGCTGCTGCTGCACTAGATGCAGCAATTCTTTAGCCACCGGCAAGGAAACGTTGCTGTCAGTCGAAGCTGTTTGTTTTGCACCTGGATCAAATGCGGATAAGTCAGCACCTCGCAGTGCTTGCGAATTTTGAGTATCCGAAAAGCTGTACGTACCATTGACATTCGAAGCGGCCTGTTGGCTGGCGGTGGATGGCAGCAAATTTTTCCCAGTCAACACATTTTGCGGCTCTTCCAGCAATTGATTCGAGCTGCGTTCTCCGCGTATCCACTGTGCCTGATGCGACTCATAGAACAAGCCGCTTTTGCCCAAAGCTTCACGAAGTGCCCCTGCCAGCAACTTGGTATCAGACACGGATTGCTTGGCTGGCCAAACCGCCTTGTTGCCGAGTTGTTGAATGACAGGGCGCTCGAGTGGTAACTCCGCAAGATTGGATAGTAAGCGAGCTGAGGCTCCGATTTGTTCCGGGGTCGAAAGCGGATTGGTCGATGCGACCATGCTGAAAGTAATTCTGGGGCGTGTGGCAATCACTTCGAGTTTTATGACATCACCACTCTGGATGTTGCCGGGCAAGCGCATCTGGAGAGTTTGCCCGGCGACTTGCACCTTGTATATACCTTCGCTTATTTTGGCCTGAACGGAACCTTGAAATTGCTGCCCAGGCTCAAGTTTGATAGCTGGATTAGGCGCATCGACAGATGCTGCAATCAGAGGTTTCCCGGAACTGGAAAGTGCTTGAAGCGCGCTGATCAGATTTGCTGGGAGCATTGCTCAGTAAACAGAAAATGGAAAATTAAAGCCGCATGAGGTCTGTCCATTGTCTGTTACTCAACTCTTTAAATCCCGTAGGCCTCTTGCAAACGTTGTTCCTGACGATTGTTGTGCATGATGTGCTGCAATTGCTCCATCCACTTTTCGGTTCGATTGCGAATCTCGGCATCATCCGCCAGAATTTTTTTGATCAACTGAACTTTGCGCTGCCTTGACGGCTCATCCAGCTTTGACTCTGTATCCACTGTTTGCATGGCGGAGACATGCTGATTGCACTGTTGTTCGAGATCAATCAGTTGATCCCACTCGCCATGTACAGCCGCTTCACGCATTAGGCTGGTAATGGAAGACAGTGATTCATAATTCGTAATGACTTGAGATGCGCTCATAATAATTATTTTTTCCTATAAGTCAGTTGTGTCTTGGCAGCAGGCATTGGTTGTTGAGCCAAGGCTTGTACAGTAGCGGGCTGGCGAATGCTCTCCCAAGCCTCCTTTAATTCGGTCAGCAAACGGGCTACTTCATCCAGCGCAACCACATCATTTTTCAAATTGGCGGTAATCAAGCGCATGTTCATATAGCCATACAACGAGGACAGATTTTGCGCCAATTCACCCCCGACACTCATGTCCAGACTGGCATGCAATCCACTCTCGATGATAGCGATAGCCTTTGAAATTGAAGCTCCCTTATGGGCTGTCTTTTTGTGCAACATCTGGTTTTTTGCAGAGGCGATGGCCAATAACGCACCCTGATACAGCATCAGAATCAACTTGTGAGAATCGGCCGAGTCAATGCTGGTTTCGACTCCAACATTGGTATAAGCTTTAAGTGCGGTTGTTGCGTTCATAACTTGTACTCCTAAAGCCGCGACAGTTGTTGGGTAAGGTAGCTGCTCAGCGAGTTCATTGATCCAAGCATGGCATCCAATTTTGCATATTGATTGGTCAGGTTTACCTGATCAACAGCTATTCTTGCATTTAAGGCGTCGACCCGTTTTTGGATATCTTTGATGTTGGTATTGAACTGTTTCGTTTCGCTCGCCAGCGATCCTGTGGAACTTAGCATAGAGGTAACTTGGCTATTAAGCAGGCTGGACAGGCCTTGCGAATAACTGATCGTGCCTCGGTTGCCAATAGCACCTCCTTGAATCAGGATGGAGAGTCCTTGGCTATTCCCACCGGTCGAGGTTAACAGCTGAGCGCTGCCAGTTGCAGATATGCCATCAATGGTTCCAGCCACATCCAAACCGGCGACTTGGCTAGGTGTTGCACCAAACAGGTTGGTGGCACCAACCCCTGCGCTTATCGCTATGTTGGAAGCTGAGCCGAAACTGCTGGAGGTTACGGTAAGTACACCTCCGACACTTGCGGAGACCGTTACCGATTTTCCGACACTAGATATCGGGGTAGAACTATTGATCAGTGTCTGTAATTGCGCGGCTAAGGCTGCTGCAGTATAAGTGCCAGCAGGCAATACGATTGAGGTGCTGGTGCCATCGATTGCAATAGTCATGGTGTCATTGACACCGGTGGAGATAGTAAGTCCGGCTGCAGCGTTGCCTACCGCTGTGCCCTGCGTGGACAATTGGGTAATATTTACGCCATACGTCCCAGCCTTGGTAGTGCTGCTAGCTGAAGAATAATTTACTAGGCTGTCCGTTGCGGTACCAGCGGCCATGAATAAATTGGCCACCCCTTGGTAATTTGAGCTTAGTGCGTTGTTAAGCTTGGTGGCGTCCACCGCAAGCGTTCCATCTTTTTGGAAACCAATTCCGATTTGCGTCAGATTCGAGAATCCAGTGGTACTGCTGCCCGCGGTCGAAGTGATGAGGGCGGCCATCTGGGATTGGATGATGCTAAGGGAAATATCGCCCTGTAAAGTGGCTGCTGTTTTAGTGGCCGGGTCGTAGCTGGTTTGGCTATGAATGGCTTGGACCACACCGTTGTATGCTTTAACAAAGCCGTTGATGGCTTGGCTGACGGATGACACATTAGATGCGACGCTCAGTGTAACCGGTGCGGCGGTTGTACCGGCTAGATTCACGGTAACGCCCGGCACGACATCGCCAACGGTATTGGAAGTTTTGCTGACGGCAACACCATTGACGGTGAGATTTGCGTTCTGCGCGGCAGTAGTCTGGGACAAGCTTTGCGTGATGGTGGCAGTTGGATCTTCTGATAACAGGCTACCAAGTGTTGCATCGCCTGTCACAGTGATTTTCATGCTGTTGACAATGCCTGTCGTATTTGAGGTCAGTACCAAACGGTATGGCGAAGCACTGCCGTCGTTGATAATGCTGGCGGTCACGCCGATGTTGGCAGCATTGATCGCATCGCGTATGCCGCCTAGCGTGTTATTGCTGGTAATGCTGACAGTCTTGGTAGTACTCCCGTTCGGGGTAAAAGTTGCGTTAGCTTGCAGCGCTACGGCAGCACCGGTAGCTGTAGCGGCGGCGGAAATGACAAAATTAGTCGCATCGGTAATCGAGGTAATGGTGGCTCCGGCCGGGATACCAACACCCGTTATGGTAGCGCCCACAGCAAGATTGGCGGTGCTGGCCACGGTGACGGTGGTTGAACCATTTGTTGTCGATGCACTTAACGCCGTACCATATTTGCCGGTTGTTGCGTTGAAGGTGTTGCCGGTAATGGTGCCAAAATCAAAAGATAGCGTGGTCGCCCCGCCACCGCCGATGGCAGTGGTAGTGCTGGCTTGGCCTGCTGCAACCAGGTTTTGTGCCTGTGCCAATTGGCTGACGGTCAAAGAGTAGTTTCCGGGTTTGGCGATACTTGACGCAGTCGCCGAAAGCACCGCGCTATTTGACGGAGTGGCCAAGAATGAATTGAAGGTCAAGCTATTGAGCCCTTGGGCCGCAGTCTGGAACGACGATAGCGCCGACTGAATGCCTCCCAGTGCCGATATTTTTGTCTGATAGCTGTTGATCCGATTGTTCAGTCCGGTGAGCGGTTGCTGTTCGGCTTTGACCAATGAGCTGACGATACCCGCAACATCGATCGAGGGGACAGTCACCCCTGCGGAGGAGGTCGCACTATTGTTACCAGATGTTGAGGAAATAGCCATGATCAGCTCCTCTAGGCTTTCTGCCTGAGCAGTAGCCCTTTTTGAAACTGGTCAATTGACTGGCTGATGGCGATCACTTCTTTCGATGGAAACTGCCTGATTGTTTCGCCGGTATTGGAATCGACTACCTTGATGAGTGGTTGCTTGGTATCCTTGTCGACGCTGAACTCCAGGTTGGTGTTGCTTCGAAGCATTGCCTGGTTGAGTCTGTCGATGGCTTCTTGTAATTGCGCACTGGAAGGTTGTGCGGTTTGTGCGTTTGCAACGGGTGACGACACGGCATGCGGTAGCTCGATCGGCGTGCTGACGGTTTGTGGCGCAGAAGCAGAAACAACCGACGAACCTGCATTGTCATGAATGACAGAGGGTGTCGGAACTGAATTGCCTGTTACATTTTGGATAAGCATTTGGCCTCTCCTTTTGTTCGGAATCCTGACCGGGAAAATCCCGGTCAGGATTTGTTGTTATGCTACATCATTACTTCAACAGTGTCAGCACGCTGTTAGGCAGTGCATTCGCTTGCGCCAACATCGCGGTGCCAGCTTGCTGCAAGATCTGATTGTGGGTCAGGTTCGCAGTTTCCGAGGCGAAGTCGGTGTCTTGGATACGGCTGCGGGCTTGCTGCATGTTGGTTTCCGTGGTGGTCAACGCACTTTGTGCATTGCCGAAGCGGTTCTGTAATGCGCCCAAACTGGCACGCAGGCCGTTGATGTAAGTGATGGCAGAGTCGACTACAGTCAAAGCACTGTTTGCGCCGGTAGGGATGCCGTTGGTCATGGTAGTCACGTCGATAGATGAGACTGCAGACAAAGTGCCAGCGTTAGCTGTTGCCGCTGTGAATATACCGGTTGCAACGCTGGCGGTTACGGTGTAACCATTGCTGGCGTTGAAGCTAACCTGGCCACCTACGGTGGAGCTGTTAGTGCTGCCGCTGGTCAAAGCTTGAGCGATGCCGCTGGATCCGGTCAGAGCTGCAGTGGCTACGCCGTTGGTAAAGGCCTGTATTTTGATGTCATAGCCCTGAGATTGAGTCAGCGCCAGCGATCCATTGTTGGTGTTTGCAACGGCGGTGACACCGGTCGTAGCAGCTTGGGCATTGATTGCAGCAGCCAAGCCCGCTACATCGGTGGTGGTGGACAAGGTGGCCGATATCGAAACGCCGGTAGCGTTGGAGCCGAATAGAGTGAACGATACAGCTCCGCCAACCGAGAATGTACCTAGCGTGGCAGTGGTAAGTGCTGTAGCTTTCACATTGGTGTTGCCATTAGCTGTTGCGGTATTCACCGCTTGAGCGATAGCGTAGGCCGAAGAAGAAACAGAAATGGCGGCAGTGGCTGTAGCGCCGTTACCAGCGATGGTCAGAGTCTGTGCTGCAACAGTATTGACTGGTGAAGTTGTGGCTGCAGCTCCGACCGCTGCCGTCATGGTGCCGTTTGCGCTTAGCTGGTAATTGCCTATTGAGTTTGCAGCCGAAGTGCCGACTGAGGCATTGATGGTCTGGCCTGCATTGGCGCCGACCTGAAACTGGACATTGGAAAGCGTGCCATCGAGCAGGTTCAATCCGTTGTACTGGGTGTTGGATGAGATTTGACTGATGTCTGCTTGCAATTGGGAAATACTCGCTTGTATGGAGGCGCGGTCGCCGGAGGAGTTGGTGCCGTTGGCGGCTTGCACTGACAGGTTGCGCATCGTTTGCAGGTCATTGGTCACTTGGGCCAGCGCACCTTCCGCAGTCTGCGCCAGCGAAATACCATCGTTTGCGTTCTGGGCGGCTTGGCTCATGCCGCCGATCTGTGAGGTCATGCGGGCGGCGATCGCCATGCCTGCCGCGTCGTCCTTGGCGCTGTTGATGCGCAGGCCGGAAGAAAGGCGCTGAATCGAGATGGCCAACGCGCTTTGCGAATTGGCCACGTTGTTCTGCGCATAGAGCGAGGCGATGTTTGTATTGATGAAGAGTGACATTTTGTTTCTCCTTAAACGGGTTTTCTAACTCGGCATCGCTGCCGCTCACTACGGTTCGCCCTGTGTTGCGAGGCACCATCAACCGCCGTTAGTCCAGTTATCGGAAAGAGTGGGGGAAACTTTAGGGGCATTTTAAATTTATCGTTAAGTTATGTTTGCAAGCCATACAGGGCTTCATGCACGGGTCTTAATAAATCCGTCACGGTTGATCTTCCTAATACCTGTTCGAGTTTAAGGTTATCAAAGCCTGCTCTTCACGGGTCAGCTCGAGTCTTATCATTCTCACTCAGCCGCGACCACGCGATTTTTACCGGCTTTCTTGGCTTGGTACATCGCCTTGTCGGCACGCGCCAAGACGTCTTTCTGAGACTCCTCTATGGTGCGTAGCGCCACACCTGCGCTGAATGTGACCAGAACGCGTTCATTGTCATGCAGGAAGAATTTCTTGGTGAGTTCACGTTGCAGGCGTTCTATTGTTTCCACCGCCTCTTTCAGTTCGATATCGGGCAGGAGGATCACGAATTCTTCACCACCATAGCGCGTTACTGAATCGCTGGGGCGCAGGGCTTCTTTGATGACACTGCTTAGATGGATTAATGCCTTGTCACCAATTTGATGGCCAAAGGAATCGTTGAGGCGCTTGAAATCATCTATATCTAGCAGCACAACGCACAGCGGCGATTGGTTGCGGTTGGCACGGGAGGCTTCGCGTTCGAACGCTTCGTCGAGACCGCGCCGGTTGAGCGCGCCAGTGAGTTGATCTTCAATCACTTGCTCGCTGACTTGCGCGAGTTCTTGTTCCAGTTTCTTGATCTTGGTTTCGGCTTCATGCACCTGCTGTTGGGAATTGAGCAATTCTTCGTGAGAACGAAGCGCGCTTGCCTGGATGATGCGTGTGTCCTGCATGATGTCTTTTAGCAAATGACTTAACTCGGTAATATCATTGGACTTGCTGATTTTCAGGCTATAACTCTCGATCTTTTGATGATAGTCGCCGGTGCTTTCAGTGATTTCACCGAGCCGGTTGATGAATGTCGTCATCAGGTTCTTGAGAGTGCTCTTGGCATCGCTCAGGCTTTGTCTGAGCATGCCCTGCTTAATGATGGCGTCGCGCAGGCTACGTTCGGCATCGGCAATAGCGCGTCCGTCCAGGGGCTTGGCGATAATTTCCTGCAGGATGACTATTTGTCCATGCAGCCATTCTTCGCCTTCAACCATTTCTCCGACGTTTGCCACCAACAGGCGTAACAGGCGTACCAAGCCTTCATGCACCTTGGTATTGTCGTCGCTGTGCAATTCAATCTTTATCCAAAACTGGCGCATCAGATTGGACAGAGTGGTGAGTTGCTCGCGTGTTTTTAGGCTGCGCACTTGCTGAACCAGTGCCCGTACTTCCTGTGAAAGCTCGGGCTGCATGCTGAGTATGCTTTCCAGCGTTTGCGCCAGAAGTTCCGACAGCTTACCGAGCATTTCGGCGTCATCGCCGGGGGCGTATGCAGAAGTGGCTGCGGGTGCATCTGATGGGGTAGTGCTGATTTCACTGGATTTGGTGGCTGCCGAAGAGTCCGACCACGAGCGCATCAGCCCGGTCAGTTTCTCAAACAATGCGTCAGGGTTTGTCCCAAACCGTGACAACACTGTTTCCAATCCTTCTTTCTTGCGGGTGATGGTTAGTCCTTTATGTGTGGTCTCCAGTAGACGCAACAAATCTCGTATCAAGCTGGACCAAGACTGGGGCATTTCCCCACTTTGTTTGGGCAGTATCTTTTCAATTTCCTTGATACATTGTTCCCAGTCTCCCGTTCCGATCAACTTCTTTAATGCGATGCTGGCAGGCGCGAATTTGGGGGTCTGTGCGAGGTGGTCGGCAATGCTGAGCAAGACTTTTTCTGCCCCGTTATTTTCTTCAGTGACATTGCCACTGATTTCAGCGTAAATTTTGGAGTAGTTATCCGGAGTTGGCGGAACCTTACGAGTCGCCAGTGTTTTCAAGGTTTCGCGGGCGAGTTCGGATGGATTGGACGGCGGTGTGCTCATGGTTTAATGGCTATCGATTTGTGGGGCACATTATCAGGCACACGGGATTCTTGGATGCGCTGAATAGCGGGCAGGAATGCATCGTTTTCAGTTTTTGGCGTCAACCAGATGATGTGCAATGGCATAGTGAACTGCCTCGGCATTATTCTTGAAATTCATTTTTTCCAGCATGCGGGCGCGGTATACGCTCACGGTTTTTGGGCTGAGCATCATGATCTCGGAAATTTCGGTCAGGGAATTACCTGAGGACATCAGGCAAAGCGTCTGATATTCGCGATTGGAAAGACGCTGGTGCAGAAGTTCTTGCGACTCACCGATCAGGTTGTTCAATAGTTGTTCAGCCAGAGTTCCGCTGATGTATTTTTTGCCACTGATGACTTGCTGAATCGCTCCAACCAAATTTTCCGGTGCGCTTTGTTTGTTGATATAGCCAACGGCCCCCGCTTTTAGTGCGCGCACGCCGTATTGGTCTTCTGGATACATGCTCAGCACGATGACTTTAATGTCAGGCTGTTCTAGTTTGAGCTGCTTAAGTACGTCCATGCCATGCTTGTCTGGCAAGGATATATCCAGTAACACCAGGTCGAAATGAAGTTCGCGCACCATTTTGACAGCCTGAGCGCCGGTTTCAGCCTCTCCCTTGACTTCAAAGTCGGGGCTCTCTTCGAGCAGCATTTTCAATCCTTTGCGGATCAGCGCATGATCATCTACCACGAGGATGTTAATCATATCGAGGTGTCATCGAAAAGTGCTTGTTGAGCGGCTTTGGATGTGGCGGCTTCAGCTTCGAGCGGGACGAATATCGCGATTTGCGTTCCCTTGTTCAAGGTGCTGGCTATTTTAACGGTGCCGCCGAGATGTGTGACGCGTTCATGAATGCCGCGCAGGCCAAATGAACGCGGTTTGTTGCGTGCATTATCGCCAAAGCCCACGCCGTCATCTGAAATGATCAGTTCGAGATGGTCTGCCCCTTTGACGATTTCGATTTGAGCATTTTTTGCCTGGGCGTGTTTCAGGATGTTGTTCAGGGTTTCCTGAAAAATCCGGAACAGGGAGATGGAGTGGGTTTCGGGCAACTCGATGACTTCCTGAGATTTGATAATGGTGCAAGAAACGCCGCTACGCTTGCTGAATTCCTGTGCCTCAATTTCAATCGCCGCGATGATGCCGAAGTAATCCAGAAAACCCGGACGCAGGCTTTGGGCCAGATTGCTGGCGGAAGTGATTGCCTTGTTCACCAAGGCTTCTATGGTTACAGCCTTGTCTGTGAGCAGCGGATTTTCTTTTGGGAGACGCTGGGTCAGCCATGACAAATCTATCTTGATAGCGGTAAGCAAGCTGCCAATTTCGTCGTGAATCTCGCGTGCGATGCGCAGACGTTCTTGCTCTTTGGCATCCTGAATGTGCGAGGAAAGTTCTTGTAGCTGCTGCTGGGCGTACTTGATTTCCAGTTCGCCCAATTTGCTTTGAGTGATGTCGAGCACGATGCCTTCCCAATGCGGTAATCCACTTGGGGTTTTCTGCGGCGTGGCGCCAAGACTGACCCATTTAATAGTGTTGTCAGGAAGGGTTAGGCGGCCCTCCCAATTCCAAAAACACAGGGTGTGTGCCGATTGTTTCAGTGTATCCAAAAAGGATGATATATCTTCCGGGTGAATAAGCTTTAAAAAGTATGACGAATCTTTTTGCAGATCGCCTGAGGCAATGCCAAGTAAAGTTGAACAACCTTCACTGACATAGGGAAAAGTGATAGAACCGTTTTCTAATAACTCTATTTGACAGGCCATCCCGGGCAAGCTGGCGATAAAACCCTGCAGTTTATCTGGGGATGGGCTGGTTGGCAGGTCACGAGAACTTTTAGGCATCAGATACGGTAAGTCAGTAAGTTTTCCAAGCGTAGGGTAATACAAGATATAAGCAAGCTAGCAATAACACAAAACCATTGATTGCGGGGGAATTTCTAAAAATCAACCTTGCAGTGGGCGTACTGAATGTTGTGTAAATGGAATTCATACTACTACAGCATCCATTAGCCTGACGGAATAGTAAAACGGTTAAGCGCTGCTTTCAAGCCCTGAATGCAGTAACAAGGCAATGCGGCCATGACTAGGTTAATTGATCATCGACAATAACAGCGGGTCTTCTAATGATGAAGTGAATGTCCGACAAACGCTGAAATGGTTTGCTTGGATCAAGCGCTCGATGTGGGCAGAGAATCGGGTAGGACGGGTGAATTACTTTGGGTTCGTGCCTGCCACATTCCCCACAGCGCGGCTTCAAAATTCCGTGCAAAGCGGGGGGCATCGAATAGGTGAATCGGGGGTGATTCAACCCGCGTCCGGGTTATCAGTGGCGGATTGTAGCCTATGGTCAGTCAAAAGAAAGCCGCTAACAGCCTCGGGAATGTGGGATTAATTCAAATGTGCGGTAATGGACTAAATATACGCCTAAACTTTGCTTGTCTTCCTTATGAATATGGCTGATTAGATGCGGAACTGCCCGTTCTTCATGCTTGAATGGTTCTGTCACAAAGCATGGCACAATTGCATCTTGCCTAATCCTTGATTCAAAACCATGCTGAGTTACCGCCACGCCTTTCATGCCGGCAATCATGCCGATGTATTGAAGCACTTTGTCGAAATGCAGTTGCTGCGCAATCTGGCTCAAAAAGACAAGCCATTCTGGTACATCGACACCCATGCCGGGGCAGGATGCTACGCGCTGGACAGCGGCTATGCCACGCAGAATGCGGAATATGAAAGCGGCATCGCGCAGTTGTGGCAACGTGACGATTTACCTGTTCCGTTGGCGGAGTATGTGGCACTGGTAAAGCGCCTCAATCCCGACGGGCAAATGAAGCTGTATCCTGGTTCGCCATTGGTTGCACTTGAGATGTTGCGCGAGCAGGACAGGATGCGGCTGTTCGAGTTGCATCCGACCGACAGCGATATCTTGCAGCAGAATTTTTCCGGGTATGGTTCTCAAGTGGTGATGCAGACCGCCGACGGCTTCGGTGCGCTGAAAGCCCTGTTGCCGCCTCCGCCACGCCGCGCGCTGGTGTTGATCGACCCACCTTATGAAGATAAACAGGATTATCAGCGTGTGGTCTCGGCGTTGCGCGAGGGGCTAAAACGTTTTGCCAGCGGGGTATACGCGGTGTGGTATCCGCAATTGCAGCGCGCCGAGGCGCGGCAGTTGCCCGAGCAGCTCAAGCAACTCCCGGTGAAGAGCTGGTTGCATGTCGCGCTCAACGTGCAAGCACCGAGTAAAGATGGTTTCGGCATGTATGGCAGCGGGATGTTCATCCTCAATCCGCCGTGGCTGTTGCATGGTGTGTTGCAGGAGGTGATGCCATACCTTGCGAAAGTTCTGGGGCAGAACGGTGAGGGTAGTTTCGTGCTGGAATTTGAAGAGAATGCCGCAGCATGAAACAATGGGCGTAATCCCAATATACGAAGACGCTTAATGTCGAAAATATCACTTGCTCGTAGCCTCGTCGAAACCCTTCCGTCTGGCTTAACCGGCCTTTTCAATCCTTGGCGAGATTGTTGTCCGCATGACACTTCCAGTAATGGCCCGGCTGAAAAGTTAGAGAGGCTGGCGCTTCATCTGGACTGCAATCCAGAATTCATTCTTGCTGGAGAAGCGCCTGGATATCAAGGTTGTCGTTACAGTGGTATCGCTTTCACAAGCGAACGTTTGTTGGGCGAGGGGGCCATCCCGCGTATTCCCGCTTTGACTGGGCGACTTTCAACCAGACGATTGCCATTCTCGGAGCCATCGGCCACCATCGTCTGGAAGACGCTCTACAGACTGGGTATTGAAAAACGCACCATCCTTTGGAATGCAATGCAATTACATCCGTATCGCCCGGATAATTTGTGGTCGAACAGGACTCCGACGCCAGAAGAGATCAGGTTGGGTGAGTCCGCATTACGAATATTGATAGAGACATTTCCGGCTGCCAAGATTATCGCTGTTGGAAAGAAATCTGAAGGACTCTTGCGCGAGATGGGCATTCCAATTGCAGGTACTGTTCGTCACCCAGCCAACGGTGGGGCGACGGAATTTGCGGCTGGGCTGAAGGGCTTGATGTGAGCAACAAGGCAAGCGAGTTCGATCCCAAGCCGATACTCGACAGCTTGCCGCTGCTGCCGGGCGTGTATCGCTATTACGATGGCAAGGGCGAGGTGTTGTACGTCGGCAAGGCCAAACAACTGAAAAAGCGGGTCGCGTCCTATTTCCAGAAAACCAATGTCTCGCCACGCATCCGCTTGATGGTGTCGCACATCGCGCGCATTGAAACCACAGTGACGCGCTCCGAAGCCGAGGCGTTGCTGCTCGAAAATAACTTAATAAAGTCTTTAAGACCACGTTATAACATATTGTTTAGAGATGATAAGTCTTATCCGTACATCGTCTTAACCGGGGATGAATTTCCACGCCTGACCTACTACCGTGGCACACCTAACCGACAGCATCAATACTTCGGGCCTTACCCGAATTCTTATGCCGCCAAGGAAAGCATTCAACTACTGCAAAGGATTTTCCGCGTCCGCACCTGCGAAAACAGCGTATTCAATAATCGCACCCGCCCCTGCCTGTTGCACCAGATCCATCGCTGCACAGCACCGTGCGTGAAGTTGATTTCTGAAAAAGATTATCAGGCCGACATCCGCAACGCGGTGCTGCTGCTGCAAGGCCGCCACCAAGAAGTCGAACAAACTTTGCGCGCCGCTATGGAGCAAGCGGCAGCAGGGCAACATTATGAGCAAGCCGCCGCGTTGCGCGATCAGTTGCGTGCCTTGCATACCGTGCAGCAAAAGCAGTTCGTCGAGTCCACCGGCGGCGCAACGGATGCCGACATCATCGCGCTGGCGCAGCAGGATGGGCTAGTGTGTGTGAATCTGGCGATGGTTAGAGGAGGGCGGCACTTGGGCGACAAGAGTTTTTTCCCAGAACATGCCGAAGATTTGTCTGCGAATGAGATCGTACAGGCGTTCATCGCGCAGCATTATTTGAACCGTAGCGTGCCTCCGTTGCTGGTGCTGGATGCCGAATGCGATGACGAAACGCTGGCGCAGTTGCTTAGCGAGCAGGCTGGACATGCGGTAAAGATCAGCCAGGCGGCGAGCGGCGAGCGTAAGCAGTGGCTGGAAATGGCACAACGCAACGCGCTGCTGGCCTTGCAGCAACGCAAAGCGCAGCAGGGCGGACAGAAGCTGCGTCTGGACAAACTGCGCGAATTCCTGGATATGCCGGATTTGCAGCGCATCGAGTGCTTCGACATCAGTCACACCATGGGCGAAGCAACACAGGCTTCCTGCGTGGTGTATGAAAATCTCAATATGCGTTCTTCACAATACCGCCGCTACAACATTACCGGCATCACCCCAGGCGACGATTATGCGGCGATGCGCCAAGTGTTGACGCGCCGCTACCAGAAGCTTGCAGAAGATGGTCAGAGGGAGGAGGCCATGCGGCCAGATTTGATCCTGATCGACGGTGGCTTGGGACAATTGCACATCGCGATGGAAGTCATGCACGAGCTGGGCTTGAATGAGCTGGCCTTGGTTGGGGTGGCCAAGGGAGTTGAGCGCAAACCGGGGTTGGAGCAGTTGATCTTTCCCGATGGCTCGGCAAAACAGTTGCGCAGCGATGATCCGGCGCTGCATCTTATCCAGCAGATACGCGATGAAGCCCATCGCTTCGCCATCACCGGACATCGCGCCAAGCGCGGCAAGGCACGCACCGCATCAAGCCTGGAAGAGATCAGCGGAGTAGGGGACAAACGGCGGCGCAGCCTGTTGACGCATTTCGGCGGCTTACGCGAAGTGGCGCAGGCCAGCGTTGAGCAGCTCTGTCAGGTGGAAGGAATCAGCAAATCGCTTGCTGAGAAGATTTACCAGCAACTCCATTAAAAAATAATCAATATTTTGTTGCTGAAAAGATTTATCAGCAGCTACACTAGCCACATGCCGCTCAACATCCCAAACTTGCTCACTTGGTTAAGAATCCTGCTCATTCCAGTTTTCGTTTCCGTTTTTTATTTATCGGACAACTCGCTTAATCCGCATCTAAAAAACGTAATCAGCACTAGCGTGTTCTTTCTGGCGGCGTTTACCGATTGGCTGGATGGTTATCTGGCGCGCAAGTTGGATCAGTTTTCGGCATTCGGCGCGTTTCTTGATCCTGTGGCTGACAAACTGATGGTTGCAGCAGCGCTGATCGTTTTGGTGAAGCTGGGGCGCGCCGACGCAATCATTTCCTTCATCATCATCGGGCGTGAGATCACTATTTCCGCTTTGCGCGAGTGGATGGCTCAGCTAGGCGAAAGCAGGAGTGTCGCGGTTTCCATGCTAGGAAAGCTGAAAACCACCTTTCAGATGATTGCGATTTTGCTGTTGCTGTATCACGACAACCTTCTTGGGCTTGATTGCCAGCTGATCGGCTCATTGCTGTTGTATCTCGCCGCGCTGCTTACTTTATGGTCAATGGGCTACTACTTAATGCTAGCTACACCAAGACTAAAAAAACATCGCAAACTAAATTGATTTATAGGCCTGTGTCTGTATAATGCGCAGCCTTCGGGGTGTAGCGTAGCCTGGTAGCGCGCCTGCTTTGGGAGCAGGATGTCGGGAGTTCGAATCTCTCCACCCCGACCAGGTTCTAGTAGTTGTTTAGTTGTTCGAATAGCCTAAGAAAAGAATTGTGCCCGTAGCTCAACCGGATAGAGCACCAGCCTTCTAAGCTGGGGGTTGCAGGTTCGATTCCTGTCGGGCACGCCAAGTGCCTGTCAGTAAAATGCTTCAACGGTGGCTGTAGCTCAGTTGGTAGAGTCCCGGATTGTGATTCCGGTTGTCGTGGGTTCGAGCCCCATCAGTCACCCCAGCTTTTCACCCAAATTATTTTGGATATCGCACTTCCGCCTAGCGTAATCCTTTTAACTTCAAATCTCACAATCCCCATAATCTCTTCACAGTTCCCAGCAGGCTCTTGGTACTCATATGTGTCTAAAGTCAAAAGTTGCCCGCCCATTAATACGCATAATGTATATTATGTAAAATCATTAATTGGTTAGGTTATTCCTTAACTTAACTTCGTTCACCAACATATTGATGTTATAGATGATAAAGATGCGACCTATCTATTGGTTATGCTGTTCGGCAGCATGTGGACTGCGGTTGAACTCCAAAGACATTTCGGCCAATGCCTGAGTAAATTCCGGCTGGACTTGATTCCATGAAAAACGCCACTCCCAGTTGCCGTGTTGGCTACCTGGAAAATTCATACGATGTTCACTGGATAGTCCGAGTACATCCTGCATTGGGAAAATGACAATGTAGGCTACTGATTTTGAAAGCGCACGCATCATATGCCAATGAATGTCTTGGTCATCACAGCCCAAATAGTGGCGAGCAAAAGTTTTCTCCTGTTCGGAAACTGAATTCCACCAGCCCAGGGTTGTGTCGTTATCGTGTGTACCCGTATAAGCTATTGTGTTGGGCACATAGTGATGCGGTAAAAAGTGATTGGACTCACCCTCGGCAAAAGCAAACTGAAAGATACGCATGCCAGGCAAATTGAATTTGTCGCGCAGTTCAATTACGTCAGGCGTGATTAAACCCAAGTCTTCGGCGATAATGGGCAGGTGTGGAAAGGCTTTTTTGAATGCTTCAAACAACTTTTCACTGGGTCCAGTTACCCACTTTCCATTAATAGCATTGGGTGCATCGGCAGCCACTTCCCAGTAGGCAACAAATCCTCGGAAATGATCGATACGCACCAAGTCGGCTTGTTGCAGAGCATGCCTGAGACGATCTATCCACCAAGCGTAACCATCCTTCTCATGGATGTCCCAACGAAAGAGCGGATTTCCCCATAGCTGCCCAGTCTCGCTGAAGTAGTCGGGTGGCACACCAGCCACGACGTTTGGACGGCCATTATCGTCCAGCGCGAACAATTCCTGATGTGACCACACGTCGGCACTTTGATAAGCCACAAATATCGGCACGTCTCCAATGATACGGATGCCGTGATTGTTAGCATATAGCCGCAAACGTGACCATTGTCGGTCAAAGCACCATTGGCAGAATTTCCAGAAATCGATTTCATCTGAGCAGGTTTTTTGCACAAGCCGCAGTGCTTGAGGCTCTCTGTGTATGAGCTCAGTGGGCCAGAGATTCCAATCACGCCAATTTTCACGTTCTGCAATCGTCATGAATAACGCGTAGTCATCAAGCCATTTGCTTTCAGTAATGCAGAACTCCATATACAAACGATGCATATCATCGTGACTACTTGCAAAGAAGTTCTTGGCAGCGCGGCGTAATCGCTCCAGGCGGAATGGCCGCAAGAGTGTGAAATCTACCCGGTCGGGTCGAAAATCGGGATGTGGAACTAGATCCTCGGAATTGAGCCAACCATGACTGGATAATTCCACAAGATCAACAAGAAGGATGCTGCCGGCAAAAGCAGAGCTACTCATGTATGGAGAATTTCCCGGGCCGATTTCTCCAATCGGCAGAACTTGCCAATAAGACTGGCCAGCTGTTACCAGCCAGTCGACAAACCGGTATGCATCCGAGCCAAAGTCACCGGAACCGAATGCACCGGGTAGCGACGTAGGATGCAGCAATATGCCGCTGCCGCGATCCTCTAAAATAGGTTTATCCATGCTATTCAGAGGCGCGTCGCATCGCTCCCCCTGCCTCGGGAGTGCCACTGCCCAGACTGATAGGCTCTGACAAATTCAGTGGCGGTGGCAATTTCAACAGGTGATACAACTCGGTCAAGTTGTGGCGGAAAAGCCGATCAAAGCTGGCTACCGAATGTGATGGGTTATAGTCACCAAACCACCAGAACCAATCCGAGCTTTCGCAAGAACAAAGCTGCTTTTCGGCTGTATCTTGTTCGGCTTGGTTGAGGCGGCCACTAGACATAACCATATCGAAACTCTGCTTCGCAACACATAGCAAATCCCAAGCATGGTTTTTGTCCTTGGAACCTATCCAGGTTGAAAAATTACCATACACCCAGCTACCTGCAACAATACCAGGCAAGCTTTGCACCCTCGCGCTACCCACACCTGCCGCACTTAACTTCAGATAGCCACTGTAAGAGCTAGTATGAATCTGGGGGTGCGCCTCAAGTTCGGCATATAGCTCATCAAGAAAATAAAAACCATTGTAGGAATAATACTCCCAAGCGTTTTCACCATCCAGAATAACGCTGACGATAGGCGTTTCATCACTTGGCGCATGTTGGGAAATCGCTTCGATCTGTTCGGCAAAATGTTTTGCCGCATCTTTGCCATGCCAGCGCGAATACTCAAAACCAATCAGATCAGACAACCTGTCATCACGGAAAAAACAACTCAACCCATCGGCACCTTTCTCCAGTCGATAAGGACGGTACAAGTACTGAGCTTGATCAGGAACAGGCTGCTGCATGTGATGCAAACTATTGACTAACACGCCCTCCCCACTGGCTACCCAGCGACAACCTTCGGACGCAAACACCTCCAGAGTTTCTGAAGAAATCGATCCTTCGGCTGGCCACATACCCTGTGGCTCAGAGCCAAAACGCGCGCGATGACTATTCTTGGCTGACCGAATGTGTGCAGTGACGCGCTGCCTACCCTTGGGATAATGAGGCGAGTTAGGCATGGGCGCATCCGGCATAGCTTCTTTGGCACTGGCGAAATCAATCAACAGCGGAGCTAACGGATGGTAATGCGGAGTAGTGGAAAGTTCGATTTGCCCGGATTCGGCCAGCTTGCGATAGCGCGGAATTATGCCACCAATTAATTCACCTATAAGGTTGAATAATTGTTTGCGGTCTTCAAGACTAAAGTTGTCGGCCTTGCTCATCAGACGTGCTAACAAGGCATGCTCGCGACGTACGCTTTCACCGCACCAAGCCAAGTGATACCAAGTCAGCAAATCAGCCACATACTGTCCAGATAAATAGGACAACGCAGTTTCGCTTTGGGCTTGCAAAAGATTGAACAATTCCCATAGGCGTTTGTATGCCGGATAGGGAGCAATCATCCTGGTGTGATTGCTACGGAAACATGCGTCGAATGCCAATTGCCGTTGTTCAGCGGTTAGGTTGCCGGAATTTTCATGTATCAACAGGCGCAACAAAGGATCGCGCAACTGCCCAGTGGCAAACTGGTCAGTATAATCCTCCAATTGGTCCAGCAAGATCGGCACGAAATTCACCACGGCACGGACTTTGGGATGTCTCTCAAGGTGATAAGCCATGTCGGTGTAATCCTTGATAGCGTGCAAATAAGTCCAAGGCAATACGAAATCACCGCTGGAATAATCGCGGTAATCCGGCTGGTGCATGTGCCAAAGGAAAACTAAATCAACGGTTTTTTTCATCGTAGAAAACCCCACAATCGCGAGGCGGAAAAATAAAATTAGCGGAAGCGATGTGTCTTTTGTCCAAGCATCTCCGGGGTAATAAGTGTCACACCGTTAGGGCTGACATGGAAACGCTTGCGATCTTCTTCAGGGTTGACGCCAACAATCAAACCATCCGGAATCTTGCAGTTCTTGTCGACAATGACGCGTTTCAATGTGACATCCCGACACACATCCACGTTAGGCAACAATACCGAATCTTCGATGTTGCAATAACTGTTCACCCGCACGTCAGAAAACAGTAATGAGCGGCGCACTGTTGAACCGCTGATGATGCAGCCACCGGAAACCAGCGAGTCAATTGCCATACCGCGGCGATCATCTTCGTCAAAGACGAATTTCGCCGGGGGCAATTGTTCCTGATGTGTCCAAATTGGCCATTCCTGATCGTACATATTCAAATCTGGAACCACCTTGGTCAGCTCCATGTTGGCCTCCCAATAAGAATCAATGGTTCCAACATCGCGCCAATATGGCACGTGGTCATCACCCATCCCCACACAGCTTTGTTCGAAATTCTGTGCAAACACCCGGTATTTTCCAACCATATATGGGATCAAATCTTTGCCAAAGTCATGGCTGGAATTCTTATCGTCCGCATCGCGTATCAATTGTTCAAAAAGGAACCGGGTATTGAACACATAGATGCCCATGCTGGCAAGCGACTTGTCCGGCTTTCCTGGCATAGACGCAGGGTTAGCCGGTTTCTCGGCAAATTCGACAACGCGAGAATTTTCATCCACGCCCATCACGCCAAATGCGGACGCATCGGCAACAGGCACCTCCAAACAAGCGACAGTCATATCGGCCTTATTTTTCACATGAAAAGCCAGCAACTTGCCATAGTCCATTTTGTATACATGATCGCCCGCCAGAATCAACACAAAATTTGGATTAGCCACACGCAAGATATCAAGATTCTGGTATACGGCATCGGCGGTTCCCTGATACCAGTGTGTTTCATCGACACGCTGCTGCGCAGGCAACAAGTCGATGTGTTCGCCGAATTGCCCATTCAGGAACGACCAGCCACGTTGAATATGCTGGATTAAACTATGGGATTTATATTGCGTAGCCACACCGATGCGACGGATACCGGAATTCACGCAATTGGACAGCACAAAATCAATGATGCGGAACTTGCCGCCAAAAGGAACCGCCGGCTTGGCACGCCAATTGGTCAACTGGTACAGACGGCTGCCGCGCCCTCCGGCCAGAACCATGGCGTAAGTATTTTTGGTGATCCGGCTGATGAAACGAGGCTCTGAATCAGCGGAATCATCTGTTGAGACATGATACTTTTTTTGAAGGTAGCTTAATTTATCATTCATTTTTCGCTCCCGATAAACCTTCTTGAATGGTGTCATTATCGTTTACAATTACCCCACTAGACAAGATAAATGAGGGATTTAGGTGGATAAGCTGATCGAGTCATTGCTGCAAACCCGTCTCTATGACCCGTTTGGTTTACTCGGTCTGCATCATGAAGGCGCAGAGTGGATCGTCCGCGTATATGAACCTTATGCCACGCAAGTAGAACTGATCAATGAAAGCGGAGGGGAATCGCTCAAGCGCATACATCCAGATGGAGTTTTTGAATGGCGCGGAAATGCAGAGCTGCCCCGCCCCTACCGCTTGCGCATGCATTATGGCATTACGACGCACGAAATTTTTGATCCCTACCAATTCCCTTCCCATATTCTGCAACAGGATTTATATTTATTCAGCGAAGGCAAGCTGCACCAGAGTTACCGGATGCTCGGCTCGCATGCCGTCGAAATCAATGGCGTAAAGGGCGTCCGCTTTGCCGTTTGGGCTCCGAACGCGGAACGTGTCAGTGTAGTCGGAGAATTCAATAATTGGGATGGTCGCATTCATCAGATGCGTTCGCTCGGGGCCAGCGGGGTATGGGATTTCTTCATTCCAGAGATTAAACAAAATGCGCTGTATCGCTATGAGATACGTAATCGCGCCACCGGCAACATCCTGACCAAGACCGATCCCTACGCGCAAGGCTATGAGTTGCGCCCCGGCACCGCCGCCCTCACCGCTCCCGCCAACCAGCATCAATGGCAAGATGCCGAGTGGTTAAAGCAGCGCGCGCAATGGGACTGGCTGCACGGCGCGATCAACATCTACGAAGTGCATGCCGGTTCATGGAAACGTCATCCTGATGGACGCTTTTATACCTATCGCGAGCTGGCCACCGACCTCGTGCCTTACGTCAAATGCATGGGCTATACGCACATCGAACTGATGCCGGTTTCCGAGCACCCGCTTGATGAATCATGGGGCTATCAGGCCACCGGCTATTTCGCGCCTACCAGCCGCTTTGGTTCTCCCGACGAGTTGCGCCTTCTGATTGACACCTGCCATCAGGCAGGTATCGGCGTGTTCCTCGACTGGGTGCCGGCGCATTTTCCGCAGGACAGCTGGGCACTGTCACGCTTCGATGGCACGGCACTGTATGAGCACGAAGACCCGCGCCTCGGCTTCCATCAGGATTGGGGCACATACATTTTCAATTACGGACGCAACGAAATTAAATCTTTCCTGATGTCCAGCGCGCACTTCTGGTTATCCGAATTTCACTTCGATGGCCTGCGCGTGGATGCAGTTGCCTCCATGTTGTATCTGGATTATTCGCGCAAGGCAGGTGAATGGCTACCCAATAAATACGGCGGCCGCGAGAATCTTGAAGCGGTGGAATTCCTGCGCGAGATGAACATCATGGTGCATGATGAGTTTCCCGGCGCTTTGACGATGGCGGAAGAATCCACCGCATGGCCAGGCGTATCTCGCCCGGTCTATCTGGGCGGGTTGGGGTTCTCGATCAAGTGGAACATGGGGTGGATGAACGACACGCTGAGCTATTTCGAACACGACCCGGTGCATCGCCGCTACCACCACAACGAGCTTACCTTCGGCCAGCTTTATGCCTATACCGAAAATTTCGTGATGCCGTTCTCGCATGATGAAGTCGTGCATGGCAAAGGTTCGCTGCTGTCCAAGATGCCCGGCGACGCCTGGCAGAAATTCGCCAACCTGCGTTTGCTGTTGACTTATCAGATGACCAGCCCGGGCAAGAAACTTAACTTCATGGGCAACGAATTCGCCCAAGGACGCGAATGGCAATCAAAATGGGAACTGGAATGGTGGCAATTGGGCAATGAATCGCATCGCGGCATACACAATCTGACGCATGACCTCAATCAACTCTATCGCAAATTGTCTGCGCTGCATGACCTGGATTTCCAGCATGAAGGCTTCTCCTGGGTAGATTGCAACGATGCAGAACATTCGGTGTTGTCCTACCAGCGCCGCGCGCGCGACGGCTCCAGTGCCATTATCGCTTTGAACCTGACACCGGTTCCGCGCAACCGCTATCGCATCGGCTTGCCGATGCAAACCCAGTATCGTGAAGTATTGAACAGCGATTCGCAGTATTACGCCGGCAGCAATATCGGCAACGCCGGATTGATTAATGCCGAAGCGATCCCGTGGATGGGCCTGCCCTACTCCGCCGAGATTGCCTTGCCGCCATTGGCCGGTGTTGTTCTGGTGCCAGAGGCATAACCATAGGCTGTTGAGTTGAATTGACCGCCATGTCGAAACTTACCGAATCTCCCGCCTGGCATGCACTAAAGTTTCACCAGGCTACCATCGAAGCCATCCACATGCGCCAGATGTTTCAGAATGATCCGGCGCGTTTCGACAAGTTTTCGCTCAAACTTGGCGACCTATTGTTCGATTACTCTAAGAATCGCATCAATGACCAGACCGTTGATCTGCTGATCGAGCTCGCCGAACAAGCTCGATTGCCAGCATGGATAGAGCGCATGTTCGGGGGCGAAAAAATAAATTCTACCGAGCAGCGGGCCGCACTGCACACCGCACTACGCAACCGCGCCGAGCATCCGGCGATGGTGGATGGCAAGGATGTCATGCCGGATGTGTGGCGCGTGCTGGGATTGATGCGCAGCTTCACCGATGCTGTGCGTGGCGGCAAACATCTTGGCCACACCGGCAAACAGATCACCGACATCGTCAACATTGGCATCGGCGGATCAGACCTCGGCCCGCTGATGGTGTGCGAAGCGCTCAAGCCTTATGCCAGACAGAGTATGCGCGCGCACTTCGTTTCCAACATCGACGGTACGCATCTCATCGAAACGCTGAAAAAACTAGATGCCGCAAGCACGCTGTTCATTGTCAGTTCGAAGACCTTCACTACACAGGAAACACTGACCAATGCCCGCTCTGCACGTGCCTGGCTGATCGAAAAACTGGGCGATGAACAAGCTGTGGCGAACCATTTCGCCGCCGTTTCGACCAACTTGGCAGCCACTGCCCAGTTCGGCATCAATCCGCATAACGTATTCGAATTCTGGGATTGGGTAGGCGGGCGTTATTCGCTATGGTCGGCCATCGGTCTGCCCATCGCACTGTATGTGGGCATGGATAAATTCGAGGAGTTACTGGACGGCGGTTATGCGATGGACGAACATTTCCGCAGCGCACCGCTGGACAAAAACATCCCGGTGTTGATGGGGCTGCTCGGCATCTGGTATGGCAACTTCTTCGGGGCTGCTTCAAATGCGGTGTTCCCCTACGACCAATACCTGCACCGCTTCCCCGCCTATCTGCAGCAACTGGAAATGGAAAGCAACGGCAAGCGCGTGGATCGTGACGGCAATCCGGTGAATTGCGATACCGGCATGGTGGTGTGGGGCGAACCCGGCACCAACGGCCAGCACGCTTTCTACCAGCTCATCCATCAGGGCACGCGCATGATTCCGGCAGATTTCTTGGCACCGATGCACAGCCAGAATCCAATCGGCGAACACCATGCCATTCTGCTCGCCAACTGCTACGCGCAGACCGAAGCGTTGATGCTCGGCAAGAGCAAAGAAGAAGCCCGTGCCGAACTTGTTGCGCAAGGCTTGCAAGGCGAGGCGCTGGAAGCCTTACTACCGCACAAGGTGTTCCCCGGCAACAAACCGACCAACTCATTGCTCTTTGAAAAGCTCGATCCATACACACTGGGCATGCTGATCGCGCTGTATGAGCACAAGGTATTCGTGCAAAGCGTGGTGTGGAACATCAACCCCTTCGACCAATGGGGCGTGGAACTGGGCAAACAACTGGCGGGGAAGATATGGCCGGAATTACGCGATTCGACTTCCGCCACCAAGCATGATGCCTCGACCAACGGCTTGATCAACCATTACCTTGCTCGTCATGACGACTGATGATTTCTTTGCAAAGTAGACACTCGACTGAGTATTCGAGTAACGATTAGCTCGGGTTGGAGAAATGCTGGGCTGAACTATTTTTCCTCACGGCAACGGCCCAAAGATTCTTTCAGGCATCTTCTCCATACAACCAGATACGATTTTTCCCTGAGCGTTTGGCTTTGTACATGGCGCTGTCGGCGAGGGAGATCAGCGTTTGCGGATCAATGCTGTCATCGGGGTAAAGGCTGATGCCAATGCTGCTGGAGAGTGAGATGGTTTGACCAGCTATACTCATGGGTGCCGCAAGTTCCGCCAGGATTTTTTCGGCAACGGCTTGTGCTTCGCCGACATCTTTGATCTCGCTCAGCAACACTACGAATTCATCGCCGCCCAATCGCGAGACGGCGTCGTCCTGGCGCACGCAGAAGGTTATTCTACCTGCAGCAGCGATGATCACTTCGTCGCCGACATCGTGCCCCAGCGCGTCATTGATCATCTTGAGGTTATCGAGATCGAGAAACATCACCGCGACCAGCCGTTCGTATCGTGTGGCCCGTACCAGTGCATATTCGATGCGCTCTATCACGCGCCGCCGGTTGGGCAGTCCGGTGAGCGGATCGTGGTAGGCGAGGTGGGCATGTTTTTCGGCCAGCTTCCTATCCATGATGTCGCGGGCGACGCCAAGGAAGAGTGTGTTGCCATTGGATTCGATCAGGCGGACGTTGAGCTCCACCGGCAGGATGGTTCCATCCTTGCATATATGAGCGGTTTCAAAGATGGCTTGTCCGCGCAGCAATAGTTTGTCCATACGCAGCTGGATCAGATGTGCATATTCCGTACTATCCAGAGCGCGCAGATTTAGGCCGCAAATTTCCTGTTGCGTGTAGCCCAGAATCCGGCAGGCGGTTTCGTTGACGTAGTGGATATTGCCTAGCTGATCGGCCAGGAACACCGAATCGTTCACGTTGTCCAGCAATAACGCTTTCAGACGGATTTCTTCCTCCGCGCGCTTGCGCGCACTGATGTCGCGCATGAAGGAGAAGAAACGCCCGCCATTTATAGCCAAAAAATTGGTGCTGACCTCGATATCAAAGATGTGCCCATCCTTGCGGAGATGCCGCGTTTCGAAACGGTCGCTGCCGCAGGCTATCACTTTCTGGATGTGGCGGGCGGTTTCCTCCGGCGTCTCCGAGGCTTCCAGAT
The DNA here is from genome assembly GCA_025350405.1 of Gallionella sp. Lineage (GTDB taxonomy): Bacteria > Pseudomonadota > Gammaproteobacteria > Burkholderiales > Gallionellaceae > Gallionella. Next base: position 8,512 of record JANXXX010000009.1, on the reverse strand, counting down.
CACTGACGTGCATGGTCAGCAATTCCTCGCGGCGATAACCCGATAGTTCGCAGGCAGCGTCGTTGACATCCAGTAGCTGGCCCTGCGCATCTATTAGCCAAAAGCCGTCCAGGGTTGAGCGCACGATGGTCTTGTAGCGTTCTTCCTCGTTCTCGTGCAGCATTTGCGCGAGGCATTGCTTCTCGACCAGAATGGAAACCTGTGCTGCAATTTGCATAAAAATTTGCTGATGCAGATGTTGATAGACATTTTTCTGGCGGCTAGCGAAGAACAGGAAGCCAATGGGTTTTCCCTGAGCGACCAACGGGCATGCGAGGTTGGAACGCATGCCTTCTTTGATCATCATGCGCGTGCTATGCGAACTGGGCAACTCGGCCAGATAGGCTTCGAGGTCGTTCAGGATGCGCGGTTGGCCGGTCGCCATAACTTGTTGCAAGCTACTATTCCCGATCGGTGCGCTAAAACCGCGTCGCAATATCACTTCGTCCGCATCCGAACGCAGCCAGCATTGGGTGAGTGTGGTTCGGTCTTCGCTCAACAAGGCCAGCCCCATGCGATTGTAGGGGATGATGGAATGGAAACGCTCGTAAATACGATCCAGCACATCGTCCACCAGCAAACCGGACGCTACCTCGTGCATGATGTTCTGCAGCAGCTCGACTTCGCTGCACCTCTGTTCGAGTGTCGCGGCGAGTATACGCAACTCTATCCCCAGCGGGTCAGATAATGTACCTTCCGGAAACGCAGGAGAGTAGTTGCCGTCCTGCATGGCGCGAACTACCAGCAGATATGGGTCAAGGCTCTTATCGCCGGAGTGATCCGACGGTGGCATCACGGATTCCACAAATGGTTTCCTCATCACTTCTCTAAAAACATCCCGCCACGATTAAGATCGGGATGATCGAACTATTGCCGGCTGATGTGAGTTGTCGAAAACATATATCGTCCTAATATCTAGGCTACTCCCTAATACACAATCGTGCAAATGCAACTCAGGCTTCCGCAAGGCACGTCGGATCTTCGATCGGCCTGCGATGAAACGCGCTATTTTCCCAAGACAACTTTGACCGTCTTGGGGTGAAAATCGGACGATGGCAAAAAAACGGCAGGTTCTTCCTGCCGTTGTCACTTTGATGCAGATATTTCAATATCACTTGGGTTTGGCGCAATGATCTTGCAATTGTTCGCTCATGGTCAACAGGAACTGCAGCGAGCGCACTGATTTCTCATCCGTCATTATGTGCCACAAACTGCCGATGCCACCTGAGACTGGTTGAACCTGGGTTTTCTGCGCCGCGTTTTCCATGCTGGTCAGCAATCCGGTCACCAAGTCGAGGTGCTCCAGCAATTGCGGCAAACTTTTGGCGATGCGCTCCAGTGCGCCGCTGGATTCGAGACGCTCTACCACTTCCACCAGTCGCCAAATGCCGCTGCGGTTGACCCGGTCGAGCAGGAACATTCCATCGCCCAGCGTTTCCGCGAGGCGACCGACCATTTCATCGGTTAGTGCATCCTGTGCGGCGTGGTAGACACGAGCGATTTGCGCGAGCCGCTCAAGGTCGCCGTTGTTGACCATTTCGGCCAGTGCCGGGATCGCTTTGCTCAGCCCTGCCCGCCCGGCCTTGTCGATCAAATCGAGCGCCTCGGCGGCAGAGCCGGCGAGCCGTCCGACCATTTCATCGGTCAGCGAATCCCGCGCCGCCGCAATCACGCGCTCCAGCTCGTAATCCATGACCGCCTTTTCATCCCGGATTTCTGTATTCACGTTTTCTGTATTCATGTCACACCTCCACGTTACAGGAGTCCGCGCGCGGATATCCAGTAGAGCTTGTTGTAGGCCATCTTGAACCAGTGCACAGCCTTGGTCGGTGCCTTGGGATCAGGCGGATTCTTGTAGTCGAACATCGCATAGGTCGCGCGATCTTTGCCGCACTCGATGAAGCAGAATACCTTGCCATCGTATTCCCTGACCGGCATGCCCATCTTGACGATCGCTGCGAGGTTCTCGCCCAGAGTGTCGGCCTCGAAGTGCGCGGTGGAACCGGCTTTGCTGATCGGGATATTGGTCGTGTCGCCGAGGATGAACACGTTGTCGCGGCCTTCCATGTTCAGCTTGGTGCGGTTGGTCGGGATCCAGCCGTTCTGGCCGAGGCCATTTTTCTCGACCACTTCCATGCCTTTATGTGAGGGTATGGTAATGAGCAAGTCATACTTGAGATCGACGCCCTCCTCGCTGCGCAGGATTTTATTCTTAGCGTCCACTTCCTTGATGTTGAAGAAGGTGTCGTACTTGATGCCCAACTTGTCCATTTCCGGCGCTGCCCATTTGGCGACGTTCTCCAGGCTGTGCACGCGCCCGATCGGGTAGGTGTAATGCAGCTGCACCTTGTCGGCAAGGCCGCGATCCTTGAAATAATCGTGCAGCATGAAAGTGATTTCCAGCGGCGCCATCGGGCACTTGTGCGGCACACCGACGGTGATCACCACCTTGCCGCCCTCGAACGACTGCAAACGCTTGAACATCTTCAGCGCGGTATCCTCGGTATAGAAAGTCTCCGCGCCCTCCACCATGCCGGGGATGCCTTCCGGGAACATCCGAGAACCGGTGGCAATAGCCATGTAGTCGTAATCGAAAGTCTTGCCGCTTTTGGTTTTCACCTGGTTGTTGTCGAGCTTGAATTCCTCGACCGGATCAACAAAAAATTCGATGCCCGGCTCAAGCAGGCTGGCCTGGTCGCGATACAGTTCATCGGGTGTGATCTTGCCGACTGCCAGATAAAGCAGGCCGGGCTGGTACATGTGTTTTTCGGAGGCCGACAGCATCGTGATGCGAACCTTGCCGGTCTTGAGTTCATTGGTTAATCGTCTGGCCAGGTTGTTCGCCAGTATCGTGCCACCCATGCCGCCGCCAACTATCAATATCTTTTTCATATTTTTCTCCCAGTCGGTTATCGCTACATAATTTTTCTACTTCGCCTTGCGCAATGTGATATGCCACACGCCATCCGATTCGGTCGTCGAAATATATTCGTGACCGACCTTGTTGAGCCACTCCGGAATGTCGTTCGCCGAGCCCTTGTCGGTGGACAACACCTCCAGCACATCGCCGACCTGCGCCGATTTCAGCGCAACGATCAGTTCCATCAACGGCCCGGGACAAAAGCTCCCGCGCCCATCGACAATTATTTTCTCAGCCATCTCGTTATTCTCCGACTATCAAACGGGTATGGCATAGCCATCCCTTAAAATAAAATCTGTCATGCCCGTTTCCCTATCCCTCTCCCGGAGGGCGAGGGGGACAAAGGCTCGCTGTGCGAGTCTCATATCAGAAAGTCCAAACCTGCGCATCCTGTGCATCGTGAAGAAACTTGGTCAGACCGGTCGCGTTCTGCAAATAACTCTCAAGTCCGTCCTGCTCGATACCGAGCACATCCATCGCCATGGAGCATGGATAAATTTTCGCATCGCCCAATTCAACTGCCTGCTCGAACAGGGTCTTGAATTCGGGCACCTTCTTGCTTGCCATCAACCTGCCCATATCGCCTTCATGCGGCGCCTTCGAGGTATTGCCTTTGACAAAGTATGGCAAGGCATTCATCGAAAGGAAGACCACCACCTCATGCCCGCTCACAGCACCGACCGATGCAACCATCGCCGCCATCTGCATACGCTCAAGAGAACCCGAAACCACAACGACGCAAATCTTGCTGGCTGGCATCATACACTCCGAAAAACAGAAATGAACGCACCCAGGACAATGGCACTCGCTTTCAGCATGACATCGACTGGAAAAATTATTATGTTCCTAATATTATCCTGGTGCAATGCAAAAATCCGTGACTTTTTTCACAATGCCCGACTCACATACTCAAGGTATGATGCGTAGGCAACGGCATAATCTAGTGCAGCCAGCAAAAGGAAATTCAGTGACGATGAGAATCACCCAACAAGCCTCACAAATCCTGCGCGAGGTGTTCGGCTACGCCTCCTTTCGCGGCGAGCAGCAGGCAATAGTCGAGCACGTGGTTGCTGGCGGCGATGCGCTGGTGTTGATGCCAACCGGTGGTGGTAAATCGCTGTGTTATCAAATTCCCGCGCTACTGCGTCCGGGTGTCGGTATCGTGGTCTCGCCGCTAATCGCGCTGATGCAGGATCAAGTGGATGCGCTGTGCCAACTCGGCGTAAAAGCCGCCTTTCTCAATTCCAGCATAAGCACCGATGTAGCGCGCGAAGTGCAAAATCGTTTGCTGCGCGGCGAATTCGATTTGCTCTATGTCGCGCCTGAGCGCCTGGTGACGGACAGCTTCCTGAATCTGCTGGAGCGTTTGCAAGAAGGTAACGGGCTGGCTCTGTTCGCGATCGACGAAGCGCATTGCGTCTCGCAATGGGGTCACGACTTCCGCCCCGAGTACCGCGCGCTGACCATGTTGCACGAACGCTTCCCCGATGTGCCGCGCATCGCGCTGACCGCGACCGCCGATACTCCTACGCGCGGCGAGATCGTCGAACGGCTGGCGCTGGAACAGGCGCGCCAGTTCGTCTCCAGCTTTGACCGCGCCAACATCCGCTATCGCGTCACGCAGAAAAATAATGCGCGCCAGCAATTGCAGGCATTTCTTGACGCTGAACATTCCAACGATGCGGGCATCGTGTATTGCCTGTCGCGCAAAAAAGTCGATGAGACCGCCGCCTGGCTGAAGGAAAAAGGCTGGGACGCCCTGCCCTATCACGCCGGGCTGGATGCCGCGACACGCAGCAAACACCAGAGCCGATTTCTGCGCGAAGAAGGTGTGGTGATGGTCGCGACCGTCGCGTTCGGGATGGGGATAGACAAACCCAACGTGCGCTTCGTCGCGCATCTCGATCTGCCGAAAAGCATGGAAGGCTATTATCAGGAAACCGGACGCGCCGGGCGCGACGGCCTGCCCGCCAACGCCTGGCTGTCCTATGGTCTGGGAGACGTGGTGTCGATGCGCCAGATGATAGACAACGGCGAGGCCCCCGAGGAGCGCAAGCGCCTGGAAAGGCAAAAGCTCGACGCACTGCTCGGCTACTGCGAATCTAGCACCTGCCGCCATCAAACCGTGCTGAGATATTTCGGCGAAGAACATCCGGGCAATTGCGGCGCATGTGACAACTGTCTGGAACCGGTGGATACCTGGGATGCGACACAGGCCGCGCAAATGGCGCTGTCCTGCGTCTACCGCACCGGACAACGTTTCGGCGCGGGACACTTGAGCGACGTGTTGATCGGCAAGATCACCGAGCGTGTCGAAAAATTCAATCATCACACGCTGCCCACCTTCGGCATCGGCAAGAAATTGAGCGGCGCGCAATGGAGCAGTGTGTACCGCCAACTGGTGGCAAGTGGAGTATTGGAATCAGACATCGAAGCCTACGGCGGACTGAAGCTCACTGAAGCCGCGCGCCCGATATTGCGCGGCGAACAAGCAGTATGGCTGCGCCGCGATGCAGACCCGGTTAAACGTAAGACACAGCGCGCCGAGCGCACTGCAAAATCACGCGAACCCTTTGCCGGAGCGAACGACGATCCGTTATGGATCGCCCTCAAGGCAAAACGCACGGAACTCGCCCGCGAACAAGGCGTGCCGCCCTACGTTATCTTCCACGACAGCACCCTGCTGGATATGCTTAACCAGCGTCCCGCCACGCTGGGCGAAATGGCGCAGGTCAGCGGTGTCGGGCAAGCCAAGCTGGCGCGCTATGGTGATGAATTTTTAAGTGTGTTGAGCGGATTTGTTTCGTAGATCAGGTTAACAGAGTATTTGTACCATGTAATTTATTATCAAGCTAACAGTTCCTCTGGAGGACGAATAACTAAACTGCGTTAGTGTATATCCAATTATGGCAATATGCTGGCAGCGAGCTTGGGATTGGCTTTCAGCAGGCCCACCTCATCACTGAGTATATGCACTGCTTCGTTAAGCAATACATCCTTGGCGTTTTTATTCGCTTTTTCTATGGCTAGGTCAGCGTCGAGATTGCGTTCATTGGATTGCAGGCCATCGTCCTGAAATGCAGGACTCCTGTCTTCATTGTCTGTCGTATTGGCACCTTGGGCAGTTTTTCTGTCTTTTTCATGTAACTTTAACCGGGCTTCTTGCGCTTTGCGTTCTTTGCGGCGGTCAGCCTCATTGAGCGAGATCAGATTTTTCTTGCGTAGCGCATTGAACTCGGCAATATCTTCCTGCTGGTATTGGAAGTCTTTGTCCTTGCTTATGCGCAAGTCATGGATCGCTATCAATGTGGACAAAATGCCAGTCAGATCACCGGCAGGCCGATAGTCAGCCGCCTTTATTTGTGTCCACGGCAGGGCATTATCATAGCTGGATTCACCGAAATTCTCCGCATCAGTCAGCATCGGAAGGCTGATATCCGGCGTCACTCCGCGCAATTGTGTAGTGCTGCCATTAATGCGAAAAAATTGGGCGACGGTCATCTTCAGTTCGCCGAATTTTTGCTTTTCGTTTTTTGCGATTTGATCCAGGTCTACCACAGTCTGTACGGTGCCTTTACCAAAACTAGGTTCGCCAATCACCACTCCACGACCGTAATCCTGTATCGCAGCTGCAAAAATTTCCGAGGCTGATGCCGAGGCGCGGTTAATAAGCACACCCAGCGGTCCATTCCAGACAAGTCCGGCATTAGTATCACTTTCAACAGATACATTACCCCGGGAATCACGTTGTTGTACTACCGGGCCTTTGTCTATAAACAGGCCTGTCAGCTCAATAGCTTCATTTAATGAACCGCCACCATTGTTACGCAGGTCGATCAACACGCTATCCACTTTGTCTTTTTTCAGTTCTTCCAGCAGACGTGATACATCTCTGGTTGCGCTTTTGAAATCCTTGTCGCCATTTTGGCGGGCAGCAAAATCCTGATAAAATCCCGGCAGGGAGATCACTCCAATGTGACGAGTTACACCTCCTTCTTTCACCTCTAAAATGGATTTTTTGGCGGCCTGTTTATCCAGGCTGATTTTTTTGCGTACCAGTGAAATGAGTTTGTGTTGGCCGTCGGGGCCTGCTTCGGCAGGTAGCACATCAAGCATCACCACAGAATCTTCAGCGCCACGTATCAATGCCACCGTGTCGTCAATGCGCCAGCCCATTACATCAGTTGTGGGGCTGTTTTTACCTTGTCCGACACCCACAATACGGTCGCCGATTTTCAATTTTCCTGACAGGGCCGCCGGGCCGCCTGCCAGCAACTCCTTGATGGTGGTGTACTCATCCTTGTCATAAAGTACGGCCCCAATGCCGACCAGCGATAACCTCATCGAAATATCGAATTCTTCTGAAGCGCGAATGCCGAAATAATTGGTATGCGGGTCAATCGCCATCGCATAGGCATTCATGAAATTCTGAAATACATCATCACTTTTGACCTTGGCAAGGCTGAGCAAGGAATTGTCATAGCGTTTGCCCAGTGTCTCGGCTATGCTTTTATCATCCTTGCCAGCCAACTTGAGACGTAGCCAGTCGTTCTTGGCACGCTTGCGCCACAAATCATTTGCCTCACCTTCAGATTTTGGCCACGGGGCATCCTTGCGGGTGTATTGATAGTTTTCCTTACTCTCGAAATCAAAGCCCTTTTTTAGCAAAGAACGTGCATATGCAATGCGCTCAGTGATACGCTGCTGATAACGATTGTAAATAGTAAACGGAATGCTCAAATCTTCGTTGAGTATGGCATCATCAAGCTTGGTTCGCGCGTTTGCGAATTGATCGATGTCAGCCTGTAAAAAAAACACCTTTTCTCCATCCAGCATCTTCAGATAGTTATCGAAAATTTTCGAAGATAATATATCGTCAAGCGGTATATGTTTGTAATGATACCGGGTGAGAACATCAGCGGACAAATGCGCCGCTTTAGACTGTTGTTGAAGTGGCATAAGTAACGGTGCAGCATGCGTTGTATCGAGCGCAGCGGCAGCAAATGCCAGCAATATCCACAGTAATTTATTTTTCATTTGTATTTTCCGAAATCATCAGAAACTATCTCTCTTATCTTGTCTGCTGCAGGAGGCGTTGTAGTGGATTTTTGGAATTATTGCTCTGACTGCCTCAAAACTGTTGGCACCGATTGGATTTTAACCCAAGTAATGAAGTTTCGTAGACCCAAGCAATCAGCTTATTGGGATTGTAATGATTTGACATAGGACAGCCTAGCATTGGTATTGGGGTCAATTCCAGACTGACCACAACAAAAAGGTGATTACCGGATAGATATTTTGATTATATCGGCAGGTATCTGTTAAGGAAGCGCCGAACAAGTATCCGCATGAAGCGGAAACTATTCAGGCGCGCCCGAATTGTTAAAAAACTGATCTGTTTTCACTTTTTTTGGGGGTGTTCGGGATTTTGTGTAAACGGGGTTTCGATTAACTCGGTAAAATCCGTTCTTCAAACTGAATGGTAAAGCGGTTCAGTGCGGCTTTCCAATCCCGGATTGGCATTGTCCACTTCTTGCTGATGTTTCTCAGCGC
>JANXXX010000162.1 GCA_025350405.1 Gallionella sp. | reverse complement strand
CGGGCCACCGGGGATGTGCTCACCGTGGTCGTAGAAAATTTCGGTGCAGGGACCGCATGGGCCGGTGTCGCCCATCATCCAGAAATTATCGGAGGCGTAGCGCGCGCCCTTGTTATCGCCGATGCGGATCACGCGCTCGGCAGGTACGCCGATCTCCTTTGTCCAGATGTCGTATGCCTCATCGTCCTCGGCATACACGGTGATCGTGAGTTTGTCTTTCGATAGCTTGAACACCACCGTCAGCAACTCCCACGCATACTTGATCGCATCGCGCTTGAAGTAATCGCCGAAGCTAAAATTACCCAGCATCTCGAAAAAGGTGTGGTGGCGCGCGGTGTAGCCGACATTCTCCAGATCGTTGTGCTTGCCCCCTGCGCGCACGCACTTCTGCGACGAAGCCGCGCGGGTATATGGCCGCTTTTCGAAACCGAGGAACACATCCTTGAACTGGTTCATCCCCGCGTTGGTGAACAACAGCGTCGGGTCTTCGTGCGGCACCAGCGAACTGGAGGCAACCACCGTGTGGCCTTTGGAGGCGAAGAAATCTAAAAATTTCTGGCGAATCTCACTGCTTTTCATTGCACACCTTGAGTATCAAATGCTCTATTAAACAAGGCGCGCATCATACCACGAGCGGCTTGGGCGGCTATACTGCGGAGGGCTGGATTGAGTTGGAAAGTTACGCCTTATTCAGCAGCACGATCTGAATATCCATGACATTAGTGCCAGTCGCCCCGATCTTGAAATGGCTATGCGCGCCAGTCGCGGCATCGAACCGCTGAAAGAATGCGTAAGAGTCGTTGTTGTTCAGGTAACCAACCGGGTCTATGCCCAGACCGCGCGACAGCGCTGCTGTCCTGCCATCAACCATCGCACCGGCAGCATCGTTGGGGCCATCCGTGCCATCCGTGCCTGCGGAGAGCAGCGTCACACCATGGCATCCCTCGATATCCAACGCAAAGGCCAGCGCGAGCTCCTGATTTCTGCCGCCCATGCCGGTGCCGCGCACCGTGACCGTGGTCTCGCCGCCGCAGAGCAGACAACGCCGCTCGTTTGGTTTCATCTCAGACATTTCGGCACGTGCAGCTTGTGCCAGGAAATGGGCGGCCTCGCGTGCCTCGCCTTGCAGCGTTTCGGAAATGATTTTCGTGGCATAGCCAAGCTGCGCCGATTTATCCTGCGCCGCCGCCATCGCCTGACGGATGTTGGCGACGATAGCATTGCGTGCATTGTGCCAACAGGGATCGTCCTTCTTCACGGTTTCCGGCACCTGTCCCGCGATACCGCAGTGCAGATAATCCGCGACACGCGGCGGAAGTTTTTTCTGCAATCCATATTTTGCGATCACCTCCCAGGCATAGTCAAAAGTCGAATTGTCCGGTGCTGTCGGGCCGGAAGCGATCACGGCGAGTGGATCATGGATCACATCGGAAACGATCAGCGTCACCACCTGCGCAGGATAAGCGGCTTGCGCCAATCTACCGCCCTTCACCATCGAGAGATGCTTGCGTACTGCGTTCAGTTCGTTGATGGATGCGCCCGCATTCAGCAACAATCGGGTCGCTTCCTGTTTATCTTGTAATGTTAGCCCTGCTGCAGGCGCAACCAACAGCGCTGATGCCCCGCCGGAGATCAGGCAAATGAACAAGGTTTTCTCATCGGCAGCGCGCGCCATATCCAGAATACGAGCAGTACCCGCGACACCGGTTTCACCGGGGACAGGATGGGAAGACTCCACCTGCTCGATGATGGACAACGGCGCCGTGTGGCCGCCTTTGACGACGATCAATCCCGCAGCTATTTTTTTACCCAGCAGCGTTTCGATTGCCAAAGCCATGCGCGCCGTGGCTTTGCCAGCGCCAACCACGACGATGCGGTTGAATGCGGCAAGGTCGTATTTCACACCGGAAATATACAATTGCTCGCTATTGACGTTGACCGCCTTGAGCGTGGCGTTATATGGGTCGACTGCCGCCAGAGCAGCGTAAAAAATATCCGCCAGAGTTTGGTTATCCGTTAGCGCTTCGATGTGGGTCATTTCAAGAAAAATAGAATCAAACTTGAAACCTTCTGACGAAGGTCAAGAAACAAGCTTGTCATACTCGGAATGGCTGCCAATCCAAAACCAGGCAACTCCCTCTTTCGTATTCAGTCCTACGGCACGATAATAAAGTCCAACGCGAACTGACCGGTAACGCCCTACTTTTTTGAAATGCAGGGATGGATGACGCGGATTTTGTTTCAATAACTCGAAGCACTGATCGGCAAGATGCCGAATTTCAGTCGGCAACTGATCGTAAGTCGCCCAAAAACCAGACGTAGCCTGATGCCTTAAAGGTCTCTGCATTTACCGGCGCGCAGTTCCGCCTGCACTTCGTCGGCGAATTTATCAAGCTTGCCAGAAGCAACATCGCGTTCGAATTGTTGATCCCATGAGAGCGCGTCAAATTCGGCGAACCAACTGCGGAAAGCGGCAAGCTCTTCAGCGGAAAATTTCTCAATCTCACGCTCGACTGATTCGATTTTTCCCATAATCACTCCTCAATTAATGCGGCAAGTATAGCAGGAAGGAAAACCTTTTCGGTTACAGTAGTCGTAGGGCGGAAGCTCTGCGGGCGTTCCGTCCTACCTGAACTTAATTCTGCGGGCATCATTTTCGGGATATGGATATTCCATATGCTTGGCTGTAGCGCGTGCGATATTCTCGCCACAATAACGGGCAACAACCTTGAGTGTCATGTCTATGCCAGCAGAAATTCCCGCTGAGGTGAACACGTTGCCGTCTTCGACGTAGTGCTTGTCGTACTCCACTGTTACCGACGGAAACGAATCGCGCATCCAGTCAAGCGAGCGCCAGTGGGTGGTTGCGTGTAATCCATCAAGCAGCCCGGCGTGCCCCAACACCATAGCCCCAGTGCAAACAGAGGTGAGCAACTCCACTTCCTTAGCACGAGTGCGCAACCAGTCGAGCAAGACCTGATTGCTCAGTTCTTTGCGCGTGCCCCATCCACCGGGCACCATAAGAATATCCAGCTTGGGACAGCTTTCGAATGTGTGGCTGGGTATGACTTTCATGCCGCCGGTTGTGATGACAGGATCGCTTCTTTCTGCAACCAACAGCACTTCAAATGGCGATGGCTCTTCGCGACGTCTGTCCTCATTGAGGCGCACTGAAGAAAACACCTCGAACGGGCCACAGAAATCGAGGACTTCGATCTTGTCAAACAGGACGATGCCGACACGTTTCCGCTCCACTTTCACTCTTCCTTTATTTATGTCCGAAATCGGGATACGTAGCAATAAGCGTCATTTGAACCTGCCCCAAATGGCTGGTTGAAAAAATTTGTTGTGTTTATGGGCTGAAAGAAATTTCTGAAGCTTCTTTGAGAGTCGCACTTGTTCATTTATTTCGCATTCCCAAATAACGAGGACATTCCAACCATTTGCGTGCAAAGTTGCAATGCTCTCAGCGTCGCGCAGCTGGTTTCTCTCAATCTTCGGTATCCAATAATCCCGATTGGATTTAGGCTTGCGAATGCCTTCTGCGCAGTCATGGCCATGCCAAAAGCAACCATGAACAAAAACTGCTAATTTGCAGCCAACCCATGCGAGATCAGGCTTTCCCGGCAAGTCTTTACGGTGAATGCGGTAGCCTGGAAAACCAATCTCCCGGCAAAGTTTGCGAATCGCCAACTCTGGTGCAGTATCCTTGCCCCGAATCTGCCGCATATTTTCTGACCGGCGTTCGGGTGCCAGCTTATCCATTTTTATTTGTTTCTTGCAGCAATTTCCTCGGCTGCCTGCTTTGGGAACTTTGCAATGAGCCACTTCAAAGCTTCAAGCTGATCAGCCGAAGTTGCCCGGCGAATTTGAATTAATAGCTGCTTCAGGTCTGGTCGAATAAGCGTGGCATTTTGCGCCCCTTCATTGCACACAGAACAAATGGCGCGAAGGTTTGAAGGGTCATCGTTCCCGCCTTTGCTTTTGTCGATTATGTGACCTATGTGAAGCCGGGTTTTCCGTGTTGGGTCGTATGGATGAGGTTCTCCGGCGACAGCGCCGCACATCTGGCAGGTAAATCCATTACGGTCAAGGACAATGGCGCGGGTTTCTTTTGAAATTGCACGCTCAAAGGCCGGCTGCGGTTTTGGGGTTTCCAGCAAATATTGGCCGGGTTTCAAATCACTGCGGTCATTGTGAGTGAGGATTAAATAGCCTTCCTCTGTGCGTAGCTCACGAACACGGCGCGCCCACTCAGACTGGTTGTCCGCAACGGCTTGCAATTCTTTGGAATCCATGACACGGCCAATATTCTTTAAAAAGTGCGAGCGTAGTTTCCCGCGCGCTCCGCCTCTTGGAGTTTTTTCCTTTGTCATTGCTATGCCCGTTTAAGTTTTGGTTTCGCGGCAGCGTTCAGTGCTGCATGAATCTGCGTGCCAACGGCACAGGCAACAGGGGGTGGAAAAGCATTGCCTATTTGACGGTATGCGGCTGTTTTCCTGCCGCTAAATTGCCAGTGATCAGGAAACCCTTGGATACGTGCGGTCATACGAACTGTTAGACGTGGCATACCGACGAAGTCCCTTTCCGGTGCGGCATCGGCAATGCCCATACCATCTACGCCAATTGAAGCCCACGCTTTTTTTGCTCTGGTAGGGCCGAGGTCAGGGCCACCATGTTTCTTACTACCGCCAACCAACGTAGGTGCTATATCACATGCTCGTTCGTGCCACTGCTTAACACCGTGCCAGCCTTTTTCAGCCATGAGGTCGAAAAGCGCCTCACCAACTGTTGGCGGCGGAGAAATATGTGCAGACGGCCAATTAAAATATTCTGCTGCGTTTTTCTTCATTGCTACAAAAACAACTCGTGGGCGTAATTGAGGAACGCCAAAATCGCTCGCATTTATTAAGCGCCACTCAGCGATGTAGCCAAGCTTTTTTAAGTCAGTAATTATATTTGCACGGTATTCATCAAAAACAGAATCGAGCAGTCCGCGAACATTTTCAAGCATCACGGCCTGAGGTTTACACTCAGAAACTAGCCGAAGCGCTTCCGGGAATAAGTCTCGCTCATCCTGATTGCCGAGTTGTTTGCCTGCCTTTGAAAAAGGCGGGCAAGGCACGCCACCCGCCAAAAGTTCAATGCCTTTCCATTTATCAGCCGAGTAATGATGAAGATCGCCTTCGATAACGTTCCAATGCGAACGGTTGACCCGAAGAGTTTGACAGGCGTGAGCATCAATCTCAACCAAGCTTGCGTGTTCAAAGCCAGCTTGCTCCAACCCAAGAGCTTGACCCCCCGCGCCAGCACAAATTTCTATTGAGTTTAAAGACATTATCGCAGTACCCCGTTATACATCGACCCACTTATTTTATAGATTATATGGGACAATCTATGCTACCTTACCATCAATTCGCAACACCTTAAAAACCACATCCAGCGAAAACCCGCGCGATTGCAGAAATCGGACTTGCTTGGCTTTTTCTTTTTCGCCCTGCGGTGCAGTGCCGAATTTCCTTTTCCACACCTCGCGTGCCGCTTCAAGCTCAGTTTCTTTCAACCGCGGCATGGCTTCGCTGATCAGGCTTTCGGCGATGCCTTTCTGACGTAATTCATGAGTGATACGTTGGGTGCCGAAACGGCTGCGTTTGGCGTGTACCAATTGCGTGGCGGCGCGTGCATCGGATAGCCAGCCGCGTTTTTCCAGCTCATCCAGCACGGCATCAAGGTCTTCGCCTTCTTGTACATGCGGCGACAATTTCGCATGCAATTCCGTGCGGCTATGCTCGCGCCGCACCAGGTATTTCATGGCACGGACACGCAAGCTTAAAGTGCTCCCCCTCCCTAGCCCTCCCCCGGAAGGAGAGGGGACTGACGCGGCTCCGCTTTCCCCTTCGACAGGGTCAGGGCGAACGGCATGGTTCATGGAATCAGACTTTTTCCTCAACTGCTTTCGCGCTCGCTTTTGCCCCGGCTTTTTCAACAGCTTTCTCACCGGCCTTGTCGGCTGCTTTCGCGGCGGACTTTACGATTGGCTCAAGTAGCGCAACGCCGACTGCTTCACGCACCTTGTTTTCGATCTCGCGCGCGACTTCGGGATGCTCGCGCAAATATTCGCGCGCGTTGTCCTTGCCTTGGCCGATCTTCTCGCCCTTGTAGGCGTACCATGCGCCGGATTTCTCGACCAGTTTGTGTTGTACGCCGAGGTCGATGATCTCGCCTTCGCGCGAGATGCCCTCGCCGTACAGAATATCGAACAACGCTTCGCGGAATGGCGGCGCAACCTTGTTCTTCACGATCTTGACGCGCGTCTCGTTGCCGACCACTTCGTCGCCTTTCATGATTGCGCCGATGCGGCGGATGTCGAGGCGCACCGAGGCGTAGAACTTGAGCGCGTTGCCGCCTGTGGTGGTTTCGGGGTTGCCGAACATCACGCCGATCTTCATGCGGATCTGATTGATGAAAATAACCGTCGTGTTGGAACGATTGATATTGGCAGTAAGCTTGCGCAATGCCTGAGACATCAGGCGCGCATGCAGGCCCATTTGCGCATCGCCCATCTCGCCTTCGATCTCGGCCTTGGGAGTCAGTGCAGCAACAGAGTCGATCACCACTATATCCACTGAACCGGAACGCACCAGCATGTCGACAATCTCCAGCGCCTGCTCGCCATTGTCCGGCTGCGAGATCAGCAGGTCTTCGACCTTGACGCCAAGCTTCTGTGCATATTGCGGATCGAGCGCGTGTTCCGCGTCGATGAAGGCCGCTGTGCCGCCCAGTTTTTGCATCTCGGCAATCACTTGCAGTGTGAGCGTGGTCTTGCCGGATGACTCCGGGCCGTAGATCTCGATCACGCGACCGCGCGGCAAACCACCCACACCCAGCGCAATGTCCAGGCCCAACGATCCGGTGGACACGACCTGTATGTCGCGCGCCACATCGTGCTCGCCCAGGCGCATGATCGAGCCTTTGCCGAATTGTTTTTCGATCTGGCTCAGTGCCGCTGCCAGTGCTTTTGATTTGTTGTCGTCCATTTCGACTCTCCTTCAGAATGATGTTGGCAAAAAGTGATGCAGAATTGTGGCACATCAATTTGCATTTGTACAGAACGTTCGTTCTTTTTGTTTGCTTAAGCTGTTCTGGTCATTTGATTCAACAAGTTAACCACTCCCTGCAAGGCGATATGCACCGCGTGGGCACGCACTTCGGCACGGTTTCCGCTTATCTGATGACGTTGCGCATGAGTTTCGCCGTGCTTTATTCCCCAGGCGAACCACACCGTGCCGACCGGCTTGTCCGCTGTGCCGCCGTTCGGTCCCGCGATGCCGCTGACGGCCAAGGCCACTTGCGCATCGCTGTGTTGCAGCGCGCCCGCGACCATCTCGCGTACCGTCAGCTCGGACACCGCGCCGAGCTGCTTGAGCGTCTCTTCACGCACGCCCAGCATCTGCTGCTTGGACAGATTGGAATAGGTAACAAAGCCGCGCTCGAACCAGCCGGAGCTGCCCGCCACATCAGTGATCGCCTGCGCGACTCCGCCGCCGGTGCAGGATTCCGCCGTGACCAGCATCAGCCCGTGCGATTTCAGCAGACCTCCGACTTGTGCGGCAAGGATGTCCATCTTTTAAAACCTTTTTGCCACATAACCAGCGACTTGGCTGGCGTTATTTGCCTGCCTAGTCGAATGGCTAGTGGTTACATCAGAGGACCCAGAGATCACAGAGAAAAGCGTGGACGGTTGTTTGTCTTTCTCTGTGCACTCTGTGTTCTCTGTGGCTAATCTTGCCTTTTGCCGCATATCAATTACCCAAGCCACGTGCGAGGTCGTTCTGTATATCCACGACCGCTTCCAGCCCCACCGCGATGCGAATCAATCCATCGCTAATGCCTGCCGCCGCGCGCGCCTCCGGCGTGATGCGCGCATGGGTGGTGCTGGCCGGATGGGTGATGGTCGTTTTGGTGTCGCCCAGATTGGCGGTGATCGACAACAGCCTGGTGTTGTCGATCACGCGCCATGCCGCAGCCTTGCCGCCCTTTACCTCGAACGACACGATGCCACCACCAGCTTTCTGTTGCTTCATCGCCAGCTTGTGTTGGGGATGAGACGGCAATCCCGGATAGAACACGCGCGCCACATTCGGCTGCGTTGAAAGCCACGTCGCCAACTCAAGAGCATTGGCACAGTGTGCATCCATGCGCAGCTTGAGTGTCTCCATGCCTTTCAAAAACACCCAGGCATTGAACGGACTCATCGTCGGCCCGGCCGTACGCAAAAATCCGTACACGCTCTCCATATTCTTCTTGCTGCCCAGCACCGCACCGCCCAGCACGCGGCCTTGTCCGTCGATGTACTTGGTCGCGGAATGGATCACGATGTCCGCGCCCAATGCAAACGGGCGTTGCAGTATCGGCGTGCAAAAACAGTTGTCCACCGCCAGTAGCGCGCCGCAACTTTTGGCTATCGCAGCAATCGCTGCGATGTCGGAAATCTCGGTGAGTGGATTAGAGGGCGTCTCCAAAAAAAACAGCTTCGTGTTGGGACGCACCGCCGCCTGCCATTCCGCGACGGTGGTGGCCGATACGAAAGTCGTCTCGACGCCGAATTTCTTGATGACGTTGTTGAACAGGTTCACGGTCGAGCCGAACAGGCTGTGCGAAGCGACGATGTGATCGCCCGCCTTGAGCACGCCCATCACGCACGCGAGGATCGCCGACATGCCGGAGGCCGTGGCTACACATTGTTCCGCGCCTTCCAGCGCCGCGAGGCGTTCCTCGAACATAGTGACAGTGGGATTGGTAAAGCGCGAGTAGATGTTGCCCGGCTGCTCGCCGATGAAACGCGCGGCGGCTTGAGCGGCACTCTCGAACACGAAGCTGGAAGTTAAAAACAACGCTTCGCTATGTTCGCCGAACTGGCTGCGCACCGTGCCTGCATGCACTGCCAAAGTTTCTGGCTGGTAGGATGATTCAGTCATAATGACCTCTTAAAGTACAAAACCCGGAAAGCTTAGCGCTAAACCGGGTTTCCCTCGCTTTAGCAGTATTTATAATGCGCCCGCAAGCTGTTCCTCAAATCGGCGCAGACAGAAAGTAACACCTGCCGCAACGAAATGCAAATTCCCTTAAAGTTATTCGTTGGCTTCAGCCAAGTCCAGCGCCATCTGATTCGCATCATCGCGGGCCTTGCCATGTCCGCGCCGCGCCTCAACTTTGTTCAAATAGTCGGCATTGATGTCGCCGGTGATGTAGCGCCCGTCGAAGCACGACGCATCGAAGTTGGTGATCTTGGGGTTGGCTTTGCGCACCGCCGCTTTAAGATCATCCAGATCCTGATAGATAATGCGGTCTGCACCGATCTCGTGGCAAATCTCGTCGTCGCTACGTCCGGTGGCAATCAGTTCGGACGGGCTGGGCATGTCGATGCCATACACATTCGGGAAGCGCACCGGCGGCGCGGCGGAGGCAAAATATACTTTGCGCGCGCCCGCATCGCGCGCCATCTGCACGATCTCGCGGCTGGTGGTGCCGCGCACGATCGAGTCGTCCACCAGCAACACGTTCTTGCCCTTGAATTCGACGCCGATGGCGTTCAGTTTCTGGCGCACCGATTTCTTGCGCATCGCCTGCCCCGGCATGATGAAGGTACGGCCGATGTAACGGTTCTTCACGAAACCTTCGCGGAACGGCAGGTTGAGACGGTTCGCCAGTTGCAACGCGCTGGGTCGGCTGGAATCCGGAATCGGGATCACCACGTCGATATCGATCTCTTTCCAGGTGCGCTTGAGTTTATCGGCCAGATATTCGCCCATGTACAAGCGCGTCTCATACACTGAAATGCCGTCGATCACCGAATCCGGACGGGCCAGATAGACATATTCGAAGATGCACGGATTAAGGCTGGCCTTGTCGCTGCATAGCTGGTTGTGCAGCTTGCCGTTGAAATCGACGAACACCGCTTCGCCTGGAGCGATGTCGCGCAGAAACTTAAAACCGAGAGTGTCGAGCGCGACGCTTTCCGAGGCGACCAGATATTCCTTGCCTAGCTCAGTTTCGTGCACACCGATCACCAGCGGGCGGATACCGTAAATATCACGGAATGCCAGCAAGCCGTAGCCCGCGATCATTGCCACGACCGCATACGCACCGCGACAACGCTTATGTACTCCGGCAACGGCCGCAAAGATAGTTTTTACTTCCAGGCGGTATTGCTGGGAATTGATCTGCAACTCGTGCGCCAGCACATTCAGCAACACTTCGGAATCGGAACTGGTATTGACGTGGCGCAGATCCTCGACGAACAGCTGCTCCTTCAATTCTTCGGCATTGGTCAGGTTACCGTTGTGCCCGAGCACGATACCGAACGGCGAATTCACATAGAACGGCTGCGCCTCGTTGTGGTCCACCGCAGAACCGGCGGTCGGGTAGCGCACGTGCGCGATGCCCGCATTACCCAGCAGCGAGCGCATATGGCGGGTACGGAACACATCGCGTACCAGCCCATTGTCCTTGTGGATGTGGAAGGTATGATTTTCCAGCGTCGCGATACCGGCAGCGTCCTGGCCGCGATGCTGCAAGACTTGCAGCCCATCGTACAACAACTGATTGGCCGGCGATTGCGAGATCAATCCGAGTAAGCCGCACATGATTTTTATCCTAAAAATTAACTACGATTTCGATAATGGATGCGTTGCGCAATGCTGTCCGGCAACCACGTTTTGCTCAGCAACGCAGCATCTTCCAGTGTCTTGCTCATCATCGCTTCACGCCAGTTTGGTTTCTCGGGAATATTAGTCACTCCCGCCAACCACACCAAGGCAAGCACCACCAATCCGCCGCGTAACACCCCGAACAAGCCACCCAATGTTCTATCCATCTGGCCTAGCCCGATCGTTTTCAGCAGTTTGGAAAACATCCATACCAGCACACCCCACATGACCAGCACGGCGACAAACATCAACACATAAGCCACGGTGGCACGCAATGTCTCTTGCTGGATCGGCAACAGCCGCGCAAAGTTATCTGCGTATAAATTACTCAACACAAACGCAAGCGGCCAGCCCAGCAACGATAACACTTCACTAACCAGACCGCGCCACACACCAAGCAACACCGATATCATCAATATTGCTATGACGGCTAAATCAAATCCGGTCATTGCACTGGCATGACCACCGGATGCAGCCCATGTTTTTCCAACAGACGGACGACCTTCTCCGCCTTGTCGCGATCCGCGTAAGGGCCAACGCGCACCCGTACCTTGTCTCCGGATTTTTCGATATAGGCCTTAAAGCCCCACTTCTTCAGCTTCCGGAGTTCTTGTTTCGCGGTGCGCTGATTTGAATACGCGCCGACCTGCGCAACATAGCTCTCGGCATTAGCTGAATTATCCTCACTCCTGGTTTCTACAGGCTTGGCGGTTTCTACAGGCTTAGAGGTTTCTGCAGGCTTATGGGTTTCTGAAGGTTTTTGCGCGGCTGCCTTGCTCGGGGCTACCTCCCGGACAGGTGCGGGTTTTGTTACATCATTCACCTGTGCAGGCGTGGCAATCACCGGGGCTGCAAGCGGCATCGGAGTGGACACGACGTTGGCAGCGATTGGCGGAGGGGTGGCAGCCACTTCTGAAACCGCAACACCTGCGACGAACTCGCCGACCTTATCTGGAGACGGGATACGCAAGTCGATGTCTTTGCCGCTCGGTTTGGGTTGGCTGTCCAGCACCATCGGCAGTATCACCACCACCGCCAGCGTGAGCGCGGCCGCACCGATCAAACGGCGACGCGCTTTACGTCTGAGATTCAGCTCATCATCTGTTTGTATTTTCGCCATGCTCTAATGAACCTCTAAATTTTTCCTACAAAACTTGCAGCCCTCTCGATGCCATCACTTCCGCTACCGTATAGAACGATCCGAAGGCGGCGATTCTATCATTTTCGCCTGCCGCGTTATAGGCATAACTCAGCGCTTCGCTGATGGTAGCGAAGGTGAGGATTTCGCCCCGCGCCCCGCCCTGCCGCAATGCTTGCGCCAGCTCCGCCGCTGTTGCGCCGCGCGGCGCATTGATTCCCGCCACCAGCCAGGTGTCGATGCGCCCATCGAGCGCCGCCGCCACGCCCGCCATATCCTTGTCCTTGAGCATCGCGAACACCGCATAAGTGTGCGGACACGGCGGAAGGTCGGCGAGATTCTGCGCTAATGATCTAGCCGCATGGGGATTGTGCGCGACATCCAGGATCAGCGTGGGCTTGCCCGGCACGAACTGGAAGCGCCCGGCCAGTTGTACCTCGCCCAGCCCGCGCCGCACCGCCTCCATGCTCACCGGCAATTTATCCTTGAGCGCATCCAGCGCCGCCAGCGCCGCACTGGCGTTGTGCAACTGGAATGCACCGCGCAGCGCAGGATAGGGCAGCGCGTGGCGCGAACCCCACTTGCTGTAATAATCCCACTGACCTTGATGCTGCTTGAAACCGAGTTCATTGCCGATGCACCACAGCTGCGCACCGATCTGCCGCGCATGATCACGTATCGCCTGAGGCACATCGGCATCTGCACAGATCGCCACCTTGCCGCTACGCATGATTCCCGCCTTTTCATAAGCGATGGCCTCGCGCGTATCGCCCAGATAGTCGGTGTGGTCGATGTCCACGCTGGCGATCACCGCGCAGTCGTTGTCGAACACGTTCACCGCATCCAGCCTGCCGCCCAGCCCGACCTCAAGGACGGCAACATCCACCTTGTGCTCGATAAAGCACTGCATCGCAGCCAGCGTGCCAAACTCAAAATAAGTGAGTAAGGTTGCTCCGCGCGCCTGCTCGATTTGTTCGAAGGAAGCACACAATTCCGCATCGCTGACTTGCTGTTTGGCGATACGCACGCGCTCGTTGTAATGCAACAGATGCGGCGAGGTGTAACAGCCGACACGGTATCCGGCGGCGTGCAGGATGGATTCCAGCATCGCGCACACCGATCCTTTGCCGTTGGTGCCGCCGACCGTGATAATGGGAAAATCAGGCTGAAGATTCAGCCGCTGCTTGACTTGCGCCACGCGCTCCAGGCCGAGCGCAATGGTTTTGGGATGCAGGGATTCGAGGTAGGTCAGCCAGCCGGCTAAAGTATTGGGCATGTATATTTAGTATACGGTGGGCAAACTTCATCTAATGAAACTACTGATATGACTACTAGCCATCTGACTAACCCAGCAAAAGACGCTGGGCAAGTCATTGGTTATAGCCATTCGACTAGGCTGTCATAAAGACGACAGCAAAGTCGCTGGTTATGCCCACGCGGTGTGGGAATCAGCGTGGGCACTAAAACGTGCCCACCCTACCCGGCTATGGTATCGTCCTGGCCAAGCGAAAACCGCCGCTGCCGTTCCGTATCGTTGTATTAAACATGATGCGGTATGACACGCGCACACCCCGAGGTTCGTTTAGCCAAGAGCCACCGCGAAACACGCGCTGCGCGCAGTTGCCTTCCCGGCAATCATTCGTCCATTCCATCACATTACCACTCATGTCATACAGGCCATAGCCATTGGCTTGCTTTTGGCCAACTGGATGGGTTTGCTCGTTGCCTTTGCTATTTGTCCATGCCACCGCATCAACATCATTACCACCACAATATTCGCTCTGGCTCCCGCCATAGCAGGCGTATGCCCATTCGGCTTCTGTCGGCAAGCGGTATTGCTTGCCAGTCTTGGCGTTGAGCTTTTGTAAGAAGTCCTGGGTGTCGTCCCAACTCACTTTCTCCACCGGGCAGGTGTCGCCACAATCCTTAAACTTGCTTGGGTTATTACCCATCACCGAGAACCATTCCGCTTGGGTTACTTCGTATTTGCCGATCTCGTAGTTCTTGCCAGGGATTTGCACCATCGCCGGAATCATCACCGGGCGTTGTGCTTCTTCATCTTTAATGAGCCTAAGCTTGTCGCTTCGTGCCTTGGCTTGGCTGGCAAAGCGTCCATTGGGATAATCCTTGAGGTAGAGGCCATAACTGGCTGCGCTGTTCTCAAGCTGGGCGTTATCCCAAGATTGTTGCTCCAGCAGCTCTGTGGCGACGGGTTGCTCAGTAGCGGCTGTAGCTTGTGTCGCTATCCCAGCCAAGCAGAGGATGACGACGATCATGACAAATAGGTTGCGCATATATGTTTCCCTCGCAATCGAAAGGTGGGGAAAATATTGTTCCGACACCTATTGGAATTCCACACCAGAAGTTATGCCGCCTCAATCTCCGCCACCGCCGATTGCTTGGTCAGCAGCGTAATCAGCGTCGCCAATTGATTTTTCATCTCGCGCCTGTCGATGATCATGTCCACCGCGCCGTGCTCCAGCAAGAACTCCGCGCGCTGGAAGCCTTCCGGCAGAGTTTCGCGCACCGTCTGCTGGATCACGCGCGCACCGGCGAAGCCGATCAGCGCGCCAGGTTCTGCGATCACTACGTCGCCCATGAAGGCGAAGCTGGCGGAAACGCCGCCCATGGTGGGATCGGTCAGCACCGAGATGAACGGCAACTGCTCCTGGCTCAACTGCGTTAGCGCGGCGCAGGTCTTGGCCATCTGCATCAGCGACAACAAGCCTTCCTGCATGCGCGCGCCGCCGCTGGCGGCGAAACAGATGAACGGGCATTTTTGTTCCAGCGCAACCTGCACACCGCGCACGAAACGCTCACCGACTACCGAACCCATCGAGCCGCCCATGAAGTTGAACTCGAATGCCGCCGCGACTACCGGCACTGCATGGATGCTGCCTTGCATCACCACCAGCGCATCGTCTTCATCGGTGGCTTTTTTGGAAGCAAGCAGGCGATCCGAATATTTCTTCTGATCCTTGAACTTGAGCGTGTCGATCGGCAGCACCTCCGCGCCGATCTCGAAGCGCCCTTCGCTGTCCAGCAACAAATCCAGACGGTTGCGCGCGGTGATGCGGTGATGGTGATTGCACTTGGGACAAACGCTATGGTTCTTCTCCAGGTCAGAGTGATACAGCACCGCTTGGCAGGACGGGCACTTAGACCACAACCCTTCCGGGACATTCTTCTTGGTATCGCCTTCGCGACGCTTGATCTTGGGTGGCAATAATTTCTGGAACCAGCTCATATTAACTCCTCAACAAATTCATTTTTTCGTCCGCAGATTACACAGATTCACACAGATTTCAACAAGCAGATAGCAGCAAATACCAACTACAATCTAAAGCTTCCAAAATTTTCAACCCAGCACTTAATCTGTGCCAATCTGCGTAATCTGCGGACAAATGCTTTCAGGCCTGATCCACGGCCTGTCTTAATTCTTTCACCAGCTTGCCCACGTTGGCGACAACATTTTGTTCAGTCGAGTTCTCGATTTCTTGCACGATACGACTACCGACCACCACGCCGTCACAAAGTTTCGCTACCGCCAGTGCGGTCACTGCATCGCGAATGCCGAAGCCCACCCCGATGGGCAGTTTGATGTGCTTGCGCAATTGCGGAATTTTTTGTTCGATGGCCGACAGATCCAGATTGCCTGCACCGGTCACGCCCTTCAGAGAGACATAATACACATAGCCGCGCGCCAGCTTGGCGACACGCTGCACGCGCACATCGTCGGTGGTAGGCGCAAGCAGGAAGATCGGGTCGATGCCGTGACGTTGCAAATGTTCGAACGCATCGTGACTCTCTTCCGGCGGGAAGTCCACCGTCAACACGCCATCTACACCGACTTCTTTGCAGCGCTTGGCAAACACTTCCCAGCCCATCGCTTCAATCGGATTGCCATAGCCCATCAACACCACCGGAGTGGTCGCATCCTGCTTGCGGAATTCAGCAACCATGTCCAGCACGCCGCGCAACGTCATACCCTGTTTGAGCGCGCGCTCGGAAGCACGCTGTATCGTCGGGCCATCCGCCATCGGGTCGGAAAACGGCACGCCGAGTTCGAGCACGTCCGCGCCCGCTTCCACCAGTCCGTGCAGCAGCGGCACGGTGAGTTGCGGCGACGGATCGCCTGCGGTGATGAACGGGATCAGCGCCTTGCGCTTGTCCAACTTGAGTTTCTCGAAAGTCGCTCGGATGCGGCTCATAGCGTGATCCCCTTGAGGCGCGCCACGGTATTAATGTCCTTGTCGCCGCGACCGGACAGGTTAACCAGTAGTACCTTGTCCCTGCCCATAGCCGGTGCGATCTTCATCGCGTGTGCCAGCGCATGACTGGATTCCAGCGCAGGGATGATGCCTTCGAAACGGCACAACGCATCGAAGGCGGCGAGCGCTTCATCGTCGTTGATCGCAACGTACTGTGCGCGCCCCTGATCCTTCAGCAAACAATGCTCGGGGCCGACGCCGGGATAATCCAGTCCGGCAGAGATAGAATGCGTTTCGATGATCTGGCCGTTCTCGTCCTGCATCAGGTACACCTTGTTGCCGTGCAACACGCCAACTTTTGCATTCGCGGTAAGCGGCGCAGCATGTTGACCACTGGCGATGCCGTGACCGCCCGCTTCCACGCCGATCAGCTGCACGCTTTTTTCTTCGATGTAGGGATAGAACAGGCCGATCGCATTGGAACCGCCGCCGACGCAGGCGATCACCGCATCCGGTTGACGGCCTATCATCTCCGGCATCTGCACCTTGGCTTCATTGCCGATCACGCACTGAAAATCGCGCACCATCATCGGATAAGGATGCGGGCCAGCCGCCGTGCCGAAGATGTAGAACGTGCTCTCGACGTTGGTGACCCAATCGCGTATCGCTTCGTTACACGCGTCCTTGAGTGTCCTGGAGCCGCTCTCCACCGGTACCACGGTCGCACCCAGCAACTTCATGCGGAACACGTTCGGTGCCTGGCGCTGGATGTCTTCCGCGCCCATATACACGATGCACTCCATGCCGAAGCGCGCCGCCACGGTCGCGGTCGCCACGCCGTGCATGCCTGCGCCGGTCTCGGCGATGACGCGCTTCTTGCCCATGCGTTTTGCCAACAGTGCCTGACCGATGGCGTTGTTGATCTTGTGCGCGCCGGTGTGATTCAGGTCTTCGCGCTTCAGGTAGATCTGCGCGCCACCGAGATCGTCCGACAGACGCTTGGCGTGATAGATCGGGCTGGGACGCCCGACATAGTGCTTCAATTCGTAGGCGAACTCGGCCTTGAATTCGGGATCGTCGCGGAAACGCAGATACTGGGTGCGCAATTCTTCCACTGCCGGGATCAGCGTCTCGGCCATGTAGATGCCGCCGAATTGGCCGAAGTGGCCGGTGCTATCGGGATAATTGTATGTCAACGTCTTTAACCTCTTTGATGAACGCGGCGACCTTGGCCGCATCCTTGATTCCTTTGCTTGCCTCTACGCCACTGGACACATCCACCGCGTAGGGCCGCACTTGTTTGATCGCTGCCGCGACATTTTTCACATCCAGCCCGCCGGACAATATCACCGGCAGAGGTAAATGTTTGGGTATCAATGTCCAGTCGAATGCAGTGCCGGTGCCGCCCGGGATGCCTTCCACATGCGCATCCAGCAATAACCCCCTGGCGCAGCGAAAATCGGACGCGCATTGTAGCAAATCCACCCTGGCTTTGACGCGGATCGCTTTGAGATAAGGTTTATTGAATTGCGCGCAATATTCCGGCGATTCGTCGCCGTGGAATTGCAAAATGTCCAATGGCACACCCTCCAGCACCTCACGCACGAATGCCGCTTCGGCATTGACGAACAATCCGACCACGGACACAAACGGCGGCAACGCATCCGCCAGTTGCCGGGCTTGCACAATGCTGACATGGCGCGGGCTGCGCTGATAGAACACCAGCCCGATAGCATCCGCGCCGCTGGATGCTGCGGACAATGCATCCTCAACGCGGGTGATACCGCAGATTTTTATTCGGGTAACCATATTTATCTTTTGGATTTATCCTTCTGGGTGTTGGGAGTGCAGCGGCATGTCGCCGCTTGCAAAACGCATAACCCGCCACCGGCAGTTGTATTTGATGCGGCGCAAGTATAAGCCATCCGGCGCGTAGCTGTCTGTGGCCCTGCGGTTCCGGGCCGGGATAATTGTGGCTTGGCTATATTACGTAATGATCACCTGGTTGAATATGGTTGGATTTTCGAGCGAGAGCAACATACAATTAAAACGCTGGATCAACGACGGGACATTTAATGTACCATTAGCTTGCTGGATGACCTGCGAACTTCCCGATAACTGACATGAAAACTTTTGGAGATAACATGCGGACTTTTAAAGTACATAGCTTGGCCCTGACCCTGATCATCGGCTTGTTGGTTTCAGGATGCGCACCCATGACCATTACCGGCTCTGCCGATATCGACAAGAAGTCCTTCGGTGCCAAGAAAAAATTCGCAGTCGTGTCCATTGCCTCGATGAAAACATTCCGGGGGGAGCAAGGCATGGGACAAATGTTTACAAATAACGACAATATTCCGGGCATGAACACCCAGCCAATCATCAATAAGCTTGATTCAAGAATCATCCGCACTCTAGGCAAATCGAAATATTTTACCCTGCTGCCCGAGGATACTGTGCTCTCAAGCAAGACATATAAAAATTTAGCTGGTGATGAGAAAGTAGTGAAAGTGCTGTTCATGAGCGAAACGATCAACGTAGCGAATAACTACAAGTACGTTTCGGATGAAAAAAAGTTTGCCCAATTGGCCAAGGATCTGGGTGTGGACGGCGTTATCGGTATTACGATGAATTTCGCGATCTCCTCCGGCGGGGGGAAACTCAGCGTCATGGGCTTAAGCCTGGGCAAGAAAAGCTATAGCGCTACGGCCTCGATAACAGCGATGGCGTACAACAAAAAAGGTGAGGTTATCTGGAAGGATTCCACAATAAAAGAGGCGGATCCTGAAGATACCAAGGCTATCATCCTCATCGATACCTCAAGCATGACCGATACGAATTTCGAAAAACTCCACCCATCCGCTGTAGAAATTGGCGGCAAGGCGGCGGAAGTATTGCTTGCCCGCTTTGACGATACGATGGCTGGCAAAGAAACCAGCAGTTTCCAGAGCGTAAAGTAATACAAGAACTGTCTAGACGATATCAGCTTGGCTATATCAACTGCGGCAATCCCCACTTCGCTTCGTATTTGACGCGGCGCAGGTATAAACCATCCGGCGCGAAGGTCGGCGCCGCGAAGCTGCGCTCGCGGCCTGCCAACACCTCCGCCAGCCAATCCGGCGGATACTTGCCCTTGCCGACGTACACCAGACAGCCGACGATGTTGCGCACCATGTGATGCAGGAACGCATCGGCGCTGACCTCAAAGACAATCATCTCGCCCTGCCTGCTGATGTCCAGTTGCTGCAGATGCTTGACCGGCGATTTGGCCTGGCACTGCGCCGCGCGGAACGCGCTGAAATCATGCTCACCCAACAAGTGCCGTGCGGCAACCTGCATCGCGGCGATATCCAGCGGCGTGTGGAACCAGCCGACCTTGGCCGCCTGTAGCGCACTGCGCGTGGCGCGGTTGAGCAGCAGATAGCGGTAACTGCGTCCGTGTGCCGAAAAGCGCGCATGGAATTCATCCGGCACAGGATGCGCCCACAGCACCGCGATGCTGTCCGGCAGCAGCGCATTGACGCCGCGCACCCAAGCGGTGATCGGCCTCTCGACATTGGTATCGAAATGCACCACCTGCTCCAGCGCATGCACGCCAGTGTCGGTGCGCCCCGCTGCGATGACGGAAATCCGCTCGCCCGCTATTTGGCTCAGCGCAGCTTGCAGTGTGTCCTGCACCGTCGCCCCTTCCGCCTGGCTCTGCCAGCCAAAAAACGGGGAGCCGTCATACTCTACGCCCAGCGCGATTCTCATCGCATAGCCCCGCATAACAGCAGCAGCGCAATGCCCACCAACAGGCCATCGTGTATGCCCAAGCGATACATCGTCAGTTCCATTTGTTTGCCGGTCTCGCCATGCGGCGCAAACAAACTGCGCAAGCTTTCCTGCCAGGTATGCGTCTCGCGCAACATCGCGACCTCGGCATAATGCAGCGTCAATGCCAGGCGCACCGCGATCCTCTCACGCGACACGCCGATCAACTGCAGGGGAATGAGCAAAGTATACAGACCGGCGATCAACTGCTGGCGATGCAAGCGATCCAGCAGTATCGCCAGCCCGGCTATTGATGCCAGTAATCGGGAGAGTTGCAGCAAGCCATCGTTCAGTCCTTCACGGCTGGGACTGAACACCCCGAGCGTCTCCAGCAACGTGTGTCCGGGTGTGCTGTATGCGTAGATCAACAATAACGACAGCAAGATCCAGCGGGTGCGGCGCAATAACTGCATCAGCTTGTGAGCCGAAACCAACAGCGCCAGTAACAAAATGGAGCCGGCCACAGCCAGCAAAGTCCAGAACGCCAACGCTTGCATAGCCGCAACCATTAAGCACCAGGCCAGAATTTGCGCGGCAGGATGGAATTTCAAATCTCACTCCAAAATAAAACGGCAGCCCAACATTGAGCCGCCGCTAAGCAATGACTTATATTGGCGTAGTTTGCCAACTATAACCAGCCACTTGGCTGCCGTCTTTTGGTAGCCTAGTGGAATGGCTAGGAGTTCAATCAGTCAGATGGCTATGCAACGCTAGCCGGCAGCTTATGTCACTGTCTTCGGGTGACTTAGCCGATTGGCTATGAGTAGCCTTTGGGTAGCCGAGTGGAATGGCTATACAAAATGTATGCTTAGCCGAGTAGTGCGAAAAGGTTTTGCGCGGTTTCGCGTTGCTCGGCATCGCCTTCGCGCATAACTTCCTCAAGGATTTCACGTGCTCCGCTGGCGTCACCCATTTCGTGATAAGCCTTGGCCAAGTCGAGTTTCGTTGCGACTTCTTGCCAATGATCGTCTTTGTTTTCTGCCGTCGATCCGACTGGTTCTACAGCTCCATCAAAGTTCAAACTGATGCCCGCCAAGCCAACTGCGGCAGATTGAGCCGCTGGCGCAGATTTCCCGGCTGTGTTTTCAACCGGGAAATCCAGCATAAACGCCATGCCGCCATCGTCAGTTGGCTGGCTCGTTTCCGGCTCCGCTGCAGGCATAGATGAATGGCCACCCGTCACATCAAAAACCAAATCGTCAACCGGAGATGCGGCTGATTCTTCCACCGCAGGCTTAGAAGGATTTTGCGAGGTAATGTCGAAATCCATGGCTGGCTCTTGTTCCACTGCCGACATTGCCACGGTCTTTTCAGAACCCAAAAAGTTCTGCTCGGGTGCTGGAGACGCTTTCGCCGGCGTGGGACTCACATCAAAATCAAAATCGAGCGCCGATGCTTGCGCCACAGGCGCCTCAACCGGTTGTGGCATTGCATTGAAAGCCGCCATTTGCGTGGTCGCACTGCCTGTATCTTCCATCGACCGGAAACCGCCGTACATCGGGTTATTGGGTTCCAGCTTGCGTCCCATCGCAAAAGCTTGCTGCCACGCACTCTCATCACCGGAATCCTTCAACTGCTGCGCAATTGCCGTGAAGGAGTTGGTATCTTTGCGGCTGGCATAAATGCCCAGCAGCTTGAGATGAATCTGGTGATTGTCCGGGGTGTTTTTCAGGGCTTCCTTGAGTATCTCTTCAGCCTGGACATCACGGCCAAAGTTCAGGAACAGATCCGCCTCACTGATAGGATCTACGCTCTCCGATTGGGGAGCTGCTGCGGCTTGGGCAGTAGCCGTAGCGGTGAAATCGCCCGTTGCAGGAGAAGGAAAAACTGGCGCAGCCATGCGTCCCGTTATTTCTCCGACATCCTCTGATGGTTGCCCGCTGTCCTCAATTGAATAGTTTTTTTTTCGCCGGTACAACATGAAACCCAGACCGCCCAAAACAAGCAGGGCTGCCGCGCCGCCAGCCAGATAAAGCGGTTCATCCAGAATCTGATCCAACAGAGATGGTTCCGGCTTGACCTGTTTTGGCTGGGCAACCGGTGCCGGTTTGACAGCACTCGCTGCCACCACTTCGCTGACTGCCGCTTTAACCACTGGCTGTAGTGCGGCAGTTGCAGTCGTTGCAGCAGCAGCCTCGGCCTTCAATTGGGCCAGGCGTTGCATATCCTTGAGGTTCTTTTCGAGCATTGCGGCACGCTCCTGCTCTTCCTTCCGTGCCTTGTCCTTGGCAATCGCCTCTTCCTGCTCAGCATTCTTCTTTTCCTGGACAGACATGGGCTTGCCGCCAGCACCAGTCCCGACCTGGTCTCCGGGCGCTTCGCCTTTGGACAGCTTCACCACCTCTTTGGCGGACTCCTTGGCCACCGGCGCCATATCGGCTATCGAACTGCTGATTTTGCCGGTGGCAACTTGCTGCACGGCTTGCGGCTGACCGCTGACTGTGGCTGCGCTGGCCAGCTTTTGCCGATAAGCATTCCAATCTGCAGCTTGGGCATGAATCTCCTTTACCGCATCCGGCTGTGACACGCTCATCAATTCCTGCTGGCTGGGCAAACGCAAAATTTTACCAGCCCTGATACGGTTCATGTTTCGGCCGTCGAACTGGTCGGCATTGATGCGGTACATCGCAACCAAAATACGTTCCAGACTAATATCAGCCAGTTTGTTTTGTTCGGCGATTTTGTACAACGTGTCGCCGCGTTGAACCGAAAGCCACTCATTATTCGCTTGTACTGCTGCGGCTTCCAGTGCAGCCTGCTCCGCAGGCTTGGCTGCAGCTTCTGCCGGTGCGGCTTGCTCTTCGGGCTTGGCTGTGGTTTCTGCCGGTACAGCTTGTTCCTCAGGCTTGGCTACAACTTCTGCCGGTGCAGCTTGCCCCTCGGGCGTGACTGCAACAACCGGAGCGGTTTGTTCCAATGGCGTAGCGGCAGCTTCCTCAGGCGTGGCCGGCACGGCCGACGCGGCTAATGCAGGTGCAACGGCCTGCACTTCAGCTTGGGCAGGTCTTTCCGGCACATAACCGGGAGGATCCAGCAGGAAAGTATATTCGCGGGACAGTTTGCCGGAAGACCAGGTCAACTCGACCAGCAGACTTACAAAAGGATCGTTGACCGGTTGCACGCTGCTCACCTTGATATACGATTCACCGTTGGCGCGACTCTCGATCTGAAATTTGAATTTGTTGCCATAAGGATAGTCCAGCCCGGCACTCTTATACGCTTCGGGCGAAGCAAGACGAGCGACCAGGGTGTCCTTCTCAGCCCTACCGATGGCCACTAATTCTATGTCGGCCTTAAGCGGCCGCCCTAAAGCAGAATCCACATTTATTCCGCCCATGCCTACGGCAGAAACAACAGTCGACAGCATCACAGCGGCAACAATACCCAGCAGTTTCAGTACTGCCAGCGACTTGGCTGTCGCTAACCAGCGGCTTATGTCAGCGTTTTTTGCTGCCTTAGCTGAAAAGCTATGCATAGCCTTTTGCGAGCCTATTCGAATGTCTGGTCGTTTCAGCAGTGATTTTCGCACGCGATCACCTTCACCTTTTTTATTTGAGAATATAAAATAACATCATAGAGTTATCAGCACAAGCTAATAATATCCATTGCATTATGGGACAGCTCCGCTACCACGGCAAAACTGGCAGCCAACCGCACACCTATGCGCACGTTCTTCATATGAGTTATCCATTCAAAATGATTCAAAGCCTGTCTTGCTCGTGCCGCAATCGGCTGCTGATGCCGACTTGAGAGTGATCGACAATGTTTCGACCTATATTAATGATTTCCAGACCCAACCTTGCCGGGCATTCTAGTCGATTTCAGATGTCCCATGATTCCAATGAGCGTCGGGAAATGACTGCTATTCGACAATTTAAATCTGAACTCCAACATGCCTCAACTGAAGTATTTCGCAATTAATATTTCCGCGATTTGCACGCTGTTCAGCGCGGCGCCCTTACGTACATTGTCGCTCACCACCCACAGATTCAGGCCCATCGGGTGCGAGATATCCTCGCGGATGCGCCCGACATAGGTCGCGTCGTTACCCGCCGCATCGACCGGGGTCGGGTATCCGCCCGGCTCGCGCTTATCCATTACGATAACGCCCGGCGCCTTTTCCAGCAATGCGCGTGCCTCGACGGCAGTGATTTTCTTGCGGGTCTCGATATGCACCGCCTCGGAATGACCATAGAACACCGGCACGCGCACCGCAGTCGGATTGACCACGATGGAATCGTCTTCCAATATCTTCTTGGTTTCCCAAACCATTTTCATTTCTTCCTTGGTGTAGCCGTTTTCCATGAACACGTCGATCTGCGGCAGCACATTGAAGGCGATGCGTTTCGGATACACCTCGACTTCAACCTCCTGGGAGTTGAACAGCGCGCGAGTTTGTGCGGCCAGTTCCTCGATGGCCTCCTTGCCGGTACCGGATACCGCCTGATAAGTCGCCACATTGATGCGCGCAATCCCCACCGCGTCATGGATAGGCTTGAGCGCCACCAGCATCTGGATGGTCGAACAGTTAGGATTGGCGATAATGCCGCGATTCTTGTATTGCGCGATTGCGTGAGGGTTCACTTCCGGCACCACCAGCGGAATATCGCGGTCGTAGCGGAAGTGCGCGGTGTTGTCGATCACCACGCAACCGGCGGCGGCTGCGATAGGCGCGTATTTTTCCGACACGCTGCCGCCCGCTGAAAACAAACCGATCTGGGCCTTGGCAAAATCAAAATCATCCACGTCGATGACAGTATAGTCATCTCCCTGAAAGCTCACCGTGGAACCCGCCGAGCGGCTGGAGGCCAGCAGATAAAGATTGCGCAGCGGGAACTTGCGCTGCTCCAGTATCGTCAGCATCGCTTCGCCCACCGCGCCCGTTGCACCCAATATGCATACGTCATATTGCTTGTTCATTTTTTCTTTACCAAACGTGACACAACTTATCGATCAAGCAAGATGCGCAACATGCGCCGCAACGGTTCCGCCGCGCCCCACAGCAGCTGGTCGCCGCAGACGAAGGCGCTCACATATTCCGGTCCCAGCTCCATCTTGCGCACACGCCCGACCGCCACATCCAGTTTGCCGGTCACCGCGACCGGGGTCAGTTCGCGCACTGACAGCTCGCGCTGGTTAGGCACGAATTTGACCCACGGGTTGCCGCCCTTGATCAGCGTCTCGATCTCACTTAACGGCACATCTTTCTTAAGCTTGATGGTCAGCGCCAGACTATGGCAACGCATCGCACCGATGCGAACGCACAAACCATCCACCGGAATGCGCTGGGTCGTGCCCAATATCTTGTTGACCTCGGCCTGGCCCTTCCACTCCTCCTTGGACTGCCCGTTGTCGAGCTGTTTGTCTATCCACGGGATCAGGCTGCCCGCCAGCGGCGCGCCGAAATTCCCGGTCGGCATATCGGCAGAGCGCAGCTTCTCGGCCACGCGACGATCGATTTCCAGGATGGCCGAATTCGGATCGGCCAGCAGGTCGGCCACAGAGGCGTAGGCCACGCCCATCTGGTTCAGCAGCTCGCGCATGTTTTGCGCACCGGCACCGGACGCCGCCTGATAAGTCATCGAGGACACCCACTCCACCAGACCCGCATGGAACAAGCCGCCCAAGCCCATCAGCAGGATGCTGTTGGTGCAGTTGCCGCCGATGAAGTTCTTGCCGCCGTTCGCCAATGATTTCTTGATCAGGGCGAGATTCACCGGATCGAGAATGATGACCGCATCCTTTTCCATGCGCAGTGTGGAGGCCGCATCGATCCAGTAGCCTTGCCAGCCAGCAGCACGCAGCTTGGGGAATATCTCGGTGGTGTAATCGCCGCCCTGGCAGGAGATGATCGCGTCCATTGCTTTCAATTCATTCAGGTCGTGCGCATCCTTCAGCGCCACATCGCGTCCTTCAGCAGGCGCCGCGCCGCCGACATTGGAGGTGGTGAAAAACACCGCATCGATCAGCTCGAAATCCTTTTCCGCGCGCATGCGCTGCATCAGCACCGAGCCCACCATGCCGCGCCAGCCGATCAAACCTACTTTCATGATTGTTCCTTGTGATTAAAGAGCTGCGACGACCGCATCGCCCATCGCCGCGCAGCCGACCTTCTGCATGCCAGCCTCATAGATGTCACCGGTGCGCAGACCTTGCTGCAGCACTGTGCGCACTGCCGCTTCGATGCGCTGTGCGATGTCTTCTTGTGCAAAGGTATAGCGCAACATCATCGCTACCGACAAGATCGTCGCCAGCGGATTGGCGATGTCCTTGCCCGCGATGTCGGGCGCAGAGCCGTGGCAAGGCTCGTACAAGCCCTTGTTGTTCGCATCCAGCGAAGCGGACGGCAGCATGCCGATCGAACCGGTGAGCATCGAGGCTTCGTCAGACAGGATATCGCCGAAGATATTGCCGGTCAGGATCACATCGAACTGTTTGGGCGCGCGCACCAGTTGCATCGCGGCATTGTCCACATACATGTGCGACAACTCGATTTGCGGATAGTCTTTTGCGACGTCGGTGACGATCTCACGCCAGAACATGCTGGTATCCAGCACATTGGCCTTGTCCACCGAACACATCTTTCCCCTACCATTCAAACCAGCTCTTTTCATCGCGATCTTGAAACCGACATGCGCCACGCGGCGTATCTCCGATTCGCTGTACAACATCGTGTCAAAGCCTTGACGCTCGCCATTATCCAAAGTGCGTATGCCGCGCGGCTGGCCGAAATAAATGTCGCCGGTCAGTTCGCGCAAGATCATGATATCCAGACCTGACACCAACTCCGGCTTCAGGCTGGAAGCATTGACCAGCTCGGGATACACCAGCGCGGGACGCAGGTTGGCAAACAAACCCAAGCCTTTGCGTACACGCAACAAGCCTTGCTCCGGGCGTTTAGGCCGGGGCAGCGTATCGTATTGATAGCCGCCCACCGCGCCCAGCAGAACGGCATCTGCGGCCAGCGCCAACTTTTCAGTCGCAGCAGGAAATGGATCACCCGCCGCGTCATAGCCAGCGCCGCCGATATGCGCATATTCCATCTCGATCTTCAGGCCGTCGCTGCGCAATGCCTCCAACACTTTCGCCGCCTGTGCGACGATCTCCGGCCCGATGCCGTCACCGGGCAATACTGCGATCTTCATTTACGCTTCCATTCTAAAAATAAAATCTTTATCCGCAGATTACGCAGATTAGCGCAGATTAAAATCTCCAGTCCAATCTGCGTAATCTGCGGATAGATGCTTTTCAATCAGGCATACAACCACGGCTGTGCCGCGCGATGTTTCGCCTCATAGGTCTTGATCTCATCCACATGCTGCAAGGTCAAACCGATGTCGTCCAATCCGTTCAACAAGCAATGTTTACGAAATGCCTCGACTTCAAATTTATACACCTTGCCACCCGGCGTGCTGATAGTTTGCTTCTCCAGATCGACCGTTAACTTGTAGCCTACATTCGCAGCCACGGCCTTGAACAACTCATCCACCTGCTCCGCAGCCAGGCGGATCGGCAACAAGCCGTTCTTGAAACAGTTGTTGAAAAAGATGTCGGCGAAGCTGGTCGCGATGATGGCGCGAAAACCATAATCTTCCAATGCCCAAGGCGCGTGTTCACGCGAGGAGCCGCAGCCGAAATTTTCGCGCGCGAGCAAAATCTGCGCACCTTGATAGCGCGGCTGGTTCAGCACAAAATCCGGATTGAGCGGACGTCCTGAATTATCCTTGCCCGGCTCGCCGTGATCGAGATAGCGCCATTCGTCGAACAGGTTCGGGCCGAAACCGGAACGCTTGATCGATTTTAAGAACTGCTTGGGAATGATCGCGTCGGTATCCACGTTGGCTCGATCCAATGGCGCAACCAGCCCATTCAACAAGGTAAATTTTTTCATTACGAATTGACCGCCTTTTTCAGTTTCTCGCCGCCGTCTTTAAGGTCTTTACTCAGACCTTCCATGGCATTGCAGCCCACCAACATCAAAGCCGCCCAAAGCAATATAAATATTCTCATCGCCCGTCTCCTACACCTTGCTCACATCGACAAAATGCCCGGCAATCGCTGCAGCCGCAGCCATCTCCGGACTGACCAAATGAGTGCGCCCGCCCTGCCCCTGCCGCCCCTCGAAGTTGCGGTTGGAAGTCGAGGCACAACGTTCGCCCGGTTCCAGCTTGTCGTCATTCATCGCCAGGCACATCGAACATCCCGGCTCGCGCCATTCGAAACCCGCCGCGATAAAAATCTTGTCCAAACCTTCGCGTTCGGCCTGCTGTTTCACCAAACCGGAGCCGGGCACCACCATCGCCAGCTTCACGTTCGCCGCGACATGCTTGCCCTTGGCTACCGCCGCCGCCGCGCGCATATCTTCGATGCGGGCATTGGTGCATGAGCCAATGAACACCTTGTCGATGCTGATTTCCGCAATCGGCGTGTTCGGCTTCAAGCCCATATATTTCAACGCGCGCTCGGCAGCATCACGCTTGACCGCGTCGTTCATGGTTGCCGGATCGGGCACGCGCCCATCCACCGCCACCACCATTTCCGGCGAGGTTCCCCAGGTCACTTGCGGCTTGATCTGCGCAGCGTCCAGCTTGACCACCTGGTCGAATTGCGCGCCCTCGTCGCTGTGCAAGGTATACCAATAAGCCACCGCCTTGTCCCACAACTCGCCTTGTGGCGCGAATGGACGGCCCTTCAAATAATTTATGGTCGTGTCGTCCGCAGCGATCATGCCCGCGCGCGCGCCCGCCTCGATCGCCATATTGCACAAGGTCATGCGCCCTTCCATGCTCAAGGCGCGGATCGCACTGCCTGCGAACTCGATCGAATAGCCGGTGCCGCCGGCCGTGCCGATCTTGCCGATCACCGCCAGTGCGATGTCCTTGGCGGTCACGCCACGGCCCAACACGCCATCCACCACGACCTGCATGGCTTTGGTTTTTTTCATCAGCAGACATTGCGTCGCCATCACGTGCTCGACCTCGGACGTGCCGATGCCGAACGCCAACGCGGCGAACGCGCCGTGCGTGCTGGTATGCGAATCGCCGCACACCACCGTCATACCTGGCAAAGTCGCGCCCTGTTCCGGCCCGATCACATGCACGATGCCCTGGCGCACGTCGTTCATTTTGAATTCGTTCACGCCGTACTCGGCACAATTGCTGTCGAGGGTTTCAACCTGCAAGCGCGAGACCGGATCGGCGATGCCCTGCGCGCGTCCGGTAGTCGGCACGTTATGATCCGCCACCGCCAGGATCGACGCGGTGCGCCACAGCTTGCGCCCGGCGAGCTTCAAGCCCTCGAAGGCCTGCGGACTGGTCACTTCATGCACCAGATGGCGGTCGATATAGATCAACGCCGTGCCGTCGGCTTCCTGCCGCACCACGTGGGCATTCCAGAGTTTGTCGTAAAGAGTTTGCGCTTTCATGTTATTTCACTTGCAAGGTATTCGTTTCTAGAACGCGCGATTATGCCATAACAGGCGTGGCTTGGCATAAGCCTCAGCCAAACTACGCCATAACAGATAAATATCTCCGCGGAAGAATGAATGATCGCTCCTAGAAAAAGAATATGCTCACCTGCATGCCTAGACAGCATTTCAAATCAGTCGGCAATCTTGTGGCTTCGCCAGATATATTGGTACAGATGGCGGATCGTTGTTATCTGGAAAAATGCTATGACCGGCTGTATACCGAATTCGTTCTGGGCGGAATTACCAATAAACGCGACGCACAAGGCAACGAGCAAGTTATTTTTGCTTCCCCGCAAGGTCTGGCAATAAAAACCGCGGGAGTTATCTGAGCGCGAAAAAGCGCATGGCTGAAGCGTTACAGGGCGCTTATCGTTATGCCGAGCAGCATTTCAACGGGCAAAATCTTCACCATGATGCAGCAGAAAAATAGCCTGTTTGCGGAATATCTGAGTGAACACAATGCCGACATCGGCATGCTGCAACGCACCCCGCCCAAGACCCCGGTTCCGGTCAATCCGCCCCCGGAAGCGATGACAGGAAACAAAAAACAGAAATCAGACGAAAGAAAACCGGAGATAGCAGAAAAAATACAGCGCCGCGCTAGCCGGGACTTTTAAAACTCATTCCAGCCGCTACCCTTGTCTTCTTTGGCTTTGGCCAGCTCACGCACCTTTCCGAGCGGTGCCCTTGCACGCGAAGCGGAATACGCGATGGCTGGTTTAACATTTGCTGTCCGCGTGCCTGCTTTACCGGCTTCCAGCTTGAACACGCTCACCGCCTCCGACAAGCGGCCCGCTTGTTCTTGCATCGCTTCGGCAGCGGCCTCCGCTTCTTCCACCAGCGCGGCGTTCTGCTGCGTCACTTCATCCATCTGGGTAATCGCCTGATTGACTTGCTCTATGCCAGCACTCTGCTCGTTGGAGGCGGCGGCGATCTCGGCCATGATGTCGGTCACGCGTTTTACCGCAGTAACGATCTCGTTCATGGTCGCTCCGGCCTGATCCACCTGCTTGGCGCCGATATCCACTTTGTCCACAGAGTCCCCGATCAGGGCGGCAATCTCTTTGGCCGCCGCAGCTGAGCGCTGCGCCAGATTGCGCACCTCGGCGGCCACGACCGCAAAGCCGCGTCCCTGTTCACCGGCCCGCGCGGCTTCTACTGCAGCATTCAACGCTAGGATGTTGGTCTGAAAGGCGATGCCTTCAATGACGCTGATGATGTCCATGATTTTCTTCGAGCTGACACTGATCGAAGCCATGGTCTGCACCACCTCACTGACCACTTGACCGCCTTTGACTGCAACATCTGAAGCATTCGCGGCCAGCAGGTTGGCTTGCCTGGCGTTCTCCGCATTCTGCCTGACGGTCGAAGTCAGCTCCTCCATGCTGGAGGCGGTTTCTTCCAGATTGGCGGCTTGTTCTGAAGTGCGTTGCGACAAGTCTCTGTTGCCTGCCGCGATCTGCTGTGAAGACGTGATGATGGAATCGGAAAAATTACGCACGTCGCCGACGATGTTGGCGAGGCTCTCATTCATGTCCTGCAGCGCTCGCAGCAATTGTCCGGCTTCATCTTGGGAGTTTACTTCGATACGCTGAGTCAGGTTGCCGTCGGCTACGTGCCTGGCAATTGTAATGGCACGTTTCAGCGGACTAGTCACCGTCCTTACGATTAAAGTCAGTCCGAGGGAGATCAATCCGAGCACTACGACAAGACTTTCAAGCACTATACTGATGCTGCTCCGCAACATCCGATCAAGCGCGCTGGTCTTGTAGCCCACTTTGACCTCGCCGAGTATTTTTCCATCCGTGCCAAGGATGTTGCGTTCATAAACCTTCAATTGCGATGTATCGGCGGGCGCTTTCATGGCGTTACTCGTTAGAGACTTGGCATCCGTGTCGTAATACTCGGCAAATGCGACATCTTTGTCCTTTACTGTTTCCTTGACGAAGCCCTCCAATGCCGTGAAATCATAGTTGTTCAGATACGGAGCGGCAATTGTTGCGAGCATCGTGGTAACACTGTCCGATTTGGATTCCATCATCGAAGTCAGCTCGCGGTGCTGTTGGCCGACCAGTACCCCTCCCAGTGCGCCGATCAACATCGTGACAAGCAGTAGCATCGGCAACAGAATCTTCTTGTTGATCGTATCAAGTCTGAACAGGTGAAATTTCATGTTCTCTCCCTAATGCAGCAGTACTGAATTAAATTGCCCCGACACTATTGCGCCGAAGTGGAATCTTGACGATCAATCCTCAATACTTGACAAAGACTGTCCCGTCGACAAATTTTCAAAATCCAATGGACCAGTAGCTCCTCTCTAGAATGAATTTACAAGCAGCAAACGTGGCAAATATTTATTTACCATGTTTCAAGCGGAAATTATTTCTCGATCAACTTTGCCCCTTCGTTCTGGATGAAATCAAACAGTCTGGTTGCAGCCGGTGAAGGAGCGCCAACGGTAATGGCATAGATCGGGCGACCGATGACCGGAATGG
The DNA here is from genome assembly GCA_025350405.1 of Gallionella sp. Taxonomy (GTDB): domain Bacteria; phylum Pseudomonadota; class Gammaproteobacteria; order Burkholderiales; family Gallionellaceae; genus Gallionella. Next base: position 5,511 of record JANXXX010000162.1, on the reverse strand, counting down.
CTGGCTGGTTGACTGACTGGTTCTCGCGGGTCATCGACCCCAAACCCACTGCGCCGGGTGTGATGGCAATTTTGTCCTGAACTTCACCGCCATCGCCTGCCTCAAAATGATCATCACCTGGAGCGTAATGCTGGTTATCCATGACGGCTTCCTGGAAATACAGCTGCATGCCGGGTGTTTTCGAACCGAGAATGACCCTCACCTTGACATCAGGCCCATTCAATTCTTTCCAATTGGTGATTTTCCCGGTAAACAAATCCTTGAGCTGCGATGGTGTCAGGCTTTTGACATTAATCGCTTTATGCGTGTAAACCTGGATGCGATCACGGCCAATCACACGAGTCTTGAACGAGTCGCGGTTTTTAAGTGTGTAGTTCTTTTTCGCCACCAGCTCGTAAAGCGCGTCCGGCCTCAACCCTCCGGTAGCCATGTCCAGCTTACCTTCATCCAGTTGGATCAGCGCAACATCCGGGCCGTCTTCCTTGAGAATCAATTTGATGCCCGAGGCATTTTCAAATGGTTTCTGGATCTTCAAGAAGATGTTATTTATCGGTGCTGCGCCGCCACCTATGCGGAGTTCCTCCGAAGATGCAGCGACAAATATTGAGGACAGGAAAAACACCAGGATGGCATTATTCAAAATTGAAGTAATCTTAAAGATAGACATAACAAGTGACTCCCCAGTTGATTATGAAAGAATGCGACAAATCGAATTTGATACGTGCCTTTACTGAATTAAGTCCGTGGTTCGATTACGATTTAAGTATAACATCATCAATTCTACAGCGAACAGTCTCGTTGTTTAACCCTGGAATACGCAGGAATACTTATAGGCAGGCCCCAAGTAAACTTGGTCACATCCGCTCAAGCGTGAAGGATTAGCGCTCCGTCCCGATGTTATTTCGAATGCAGATTTTTGCGGGGTTAACTGCGGAAATTCGCGTTGACTGAGGGGGTTGTTGACAAGGATACTTCGGGTTGTGCGGTTGAATGTCATCCCTATATCCTTAAAACAGGTGGTATGGTTTGATGCAGCATCAAAATGATAGGTGATTGTTTATGACGCAACAAAATTTGCATGCAATGTATAGTAGCTATACAGTTATTACTGAACTCGCGTATCGGCAGGGGTGGTGCCAACGTGACGCAACTGGGGAAATGTAATTGGGGTTTACTTGTTAAGTTTCAGCCGTGCCACTCGTTTATATTTACTTTCAAACACAGGGAGAATGAATTGTGAAAGAGCAACACTCACCGGAATCAGCAACTGGTAGAAAGCGTCCTAAACCGGTCTTGATGATCCCTTTGCGTCGCTGCGGCAGCCACGCACTGCGTTTGCGCCTTAATGCAAACCCAGATTTTTTCTACGCCCCCTACCCCCTGCATATTGTGGACTTTATGCCGCTGGTGGGCCTGTATGGTGACTTGAGCGATGACCGCGCCTATTTCCAGATGGTGGTCGATGTTGTTGGCCTGCAGGCCGTCAGCATGGTGAAGTGGCCCAATGTGGTGTTTGATCCAGTAGATGTGTTTGAGGCCATCAAGCATGAACCCAGGAGCGTGCACCGCATCGTCTGGGAATTGCTGTTCCAGTGCGGCATCACACATGGCGCCCGGGTGGTCATGGATAAATCGCTGGACAGCGTGCACTACGCGGACGATTTGCTCAAGCTCTTTGATGATTTACTGTTCCTGAATGTGGTGCGCGATCCGCGCGCCCAGATCAACAGTATGAACCGCGCCATCATCCATGACTTTGACAGCTTGCTCAATGCCATGACCTGGGTAAAAAGTTATGCAGTCGCCAGCAAGCTCGCAACCCAATACCCCAAACGCGTACTGACCATACGCTACGAGGACTTCATTGCAGATCAGGAAACCGTGCTCAGGAAAATCTGCGAATTCTTCGGTATCGAATTCACGATGGAAATGCTGGACGTTTCGAATTCGGAAGAGGCACAGCATATTTCAACCATGTCTGCGCTCTGGGAGTCGAATGCCTTCCCCCCGATTCCAGCCAATGTCGACAAGTTCAAGAAAACGATGTCGCAGGATGAAATTGCCATTATCGAAACTCTGACGGGTAAGCAGATGGATTTATATGGTTACGAGCGCATGACCAAGGGTGACGTAAAGATTACAGACAGCATGATCGCCGCCGCCAAAGAACGCAGCGATGCCAAAAGAAAACAGGCTTGGGCAGACCTCGCCAACAAGGATCACCGCGATTATGCGCTGCGGCAGCTGCGCATCAACTACTTGCGCATGGTTAAAGAGAGGCTGCAGGCTTCCGGCACCAAGTAAACCCACCGAGTAAACCGTTGTCCGCGCATGGTCGGTATGCGCGGGCGACGGTGATTGAAAGAACCCGGTAAAAATCTCCCGGAAAAATCTAAAGCTGGCTGAACTGCGCCTTGAAGCTGGTCAGAAACTGTTCCAGCTCGGTCACAGGCAAGCGGTTGATGCCTGCCGCGCCCTTGCGTCCCCCGCCCGTCGCAAATTTCATACATAGAGTGTCCGCCCCAAGCGGTTTGGAGATGGGCGCGCGTACGCTGACCGTGAAATCGCCATGCTGGTTGGGTGTCAATACCGCATGCGCGCGTTCCGTGTCGGCACTGGCCAACCTGTTGGCAAAGACACCGCTCACCCGTCGCGCCCACGGCGCATCCGGCATTACATAGGCCGCGCATAATTTTTCTTGCAGGCTAGGTTGCAATCCTGCAGCCATTGCTGTGTCTACACTTAAGCCGTTTTCCAGCAAGGCAAAAGCGGAAGATTCGGCGAAAAATGCAAACGGGTCAGCATAAGGTTTTATTTCGGCATAGAGTTGTGCCGGGTGAAAATGCAGGTCTTCCAGGCTGTCGCCATAGCCATTGTAATTCAGGCACTCGCCCAATCGTGCGAGCTGCCCGATTTGAGTTTCGCTCAGCCCTTCAGATTCGGCCAGTGCCCGGGCACTTTTTTCCAGATTGTCACCAAAAGCCGCAGTGATGGCCCACAAGCGATACTGCCCCTGCAAGTGGCGATCAACCAGGATGCTGGTACATGCCCCGGCGGACAAATCGATATGCGTGATGAGATTTGGATTTTGCGGCAGCTCGCCGGCATGATGATGATCGAAGTATTCAACGCTGGCCCCCGCCTCAAGCAAGCGCAGGAGTCCCTTGCGATTGCTGTCCAGTGAGATATCCAGCACCGTGATACGGTCGCCTGCACCAGCCTGCACCCGCTCCAGCAAGTTGATGTCGCGCTTGACCCCGGTCACCAGTTCAGAGCTCGCCGGTTCAGCCAGACGCAGTTGGTGCAGTGCACAAACTCCGTCAGCATCGCCGTTGAACACATCGATCCGGCGCATGGATTATTCGTTGCGGAAGCGTGGAGTGACATGGGTCAGAATTTCTGACACGCTGTCCATGACCGATATTTTGCTGGTGTCAACCAGCAGCGCGGGATTCTCGGGTGCTTCATAGGGCGCCGATACGCCGGTGAAATCGCGAAGCTCACCCGAGCGCGCTTTTTTGTATAGACCTTTGGGGTCACGCCTTTCACACTCCTCCATGGAAGTCGCAAGGTGGGTTTCTATGAAGCGATCTTCCCCGATGATCTTGCGCGCCATTTCCCGATCCGCTCGATAGGGGGAAATAAAAGCCGTCACCACCAAAACACCCGCGTCGTTGAAAAGCTTGCATACCTCGGAAATACGCCGGATGTTTTCCGTCCGCTCAGCCGGCGCAAAGCCGAGGTCGCGACTCAAACCAAACCGCACGTTGTCACCATCCAGTGTATAAGCCACATGGCCACCCAAGACCAGCTGCCTTTCAAGTTCGTAGGCAATGGTCGATTTCCCCGACCCACTTAATCCTGTCAGCCAAATGGTTGCCGCCTCATGTTGCAGCAATTGCATTCTTTCTTCAGACGTGACTTTAGTCTCTGTCCATGTCAGATTGCTACTGACCACTGGACCATGTTTGGCTCTTCTGTCGACCACATGATCGTGAGTTCGCCGGTCGTCTCTTTTATTTTCCATTAAAACCTACCTTTTCAGCGCTGAAGTAATTTACAGATTTGCCGGATTGATCTTTCACATCACAATGGCATTGTAAATCCAAATGACATGCTACCCTAAAACAGCTTTCGCCTGAGCATGCATCCCGAATCGGCCTGGAACTAAAAATAATTTCCATTAGCAATTTGCGCTTTTTCCTGATAGATTTCTGCAACAGGCAGCCGCAACAGGCCAGCCGTAAAATTCTTAGCTGATTTCACTTGAGAGGTCCCCCTCGCCAAATCAACTCGCGAAATGCAACAGGTTACCCATATACGGGCGAACAATACCGCAACGTACGAAAATCGTCATTCATGTATTTTAAGGAGGAGTAAGACATGTTCAAGAATATGAAGATAGGTGCGAGATTGGGACTGGGATTCGGCCTGGTTTTAATTCTGCTGGCGGTCATCGCCTACATTGGCATCTCCAAGCTGGCAGCGACAAACGGTTCAATCGAAACTATTAATAAGGATTGGGGGCAGATCGCCCTGCTTCAAGATGCGCTTGCCGGGGTGAACGACATCGGTATCGGCACGCGCGACATGGTGCTCGCCGATACCATGGTACTCTCCGATACGAAGGCATATAGACAGGCAGCAAAAGACCGCATCATGAACGCCCGTACCAGCATCGGCAAAACATTGGAAAAGTTGAAACCCTTGTTGGTTCATCCGAAAGGGATTGAGCTGTTTCAGCAAATACTGGATACACAGCAACACTACATCGCAGCTCAGAATGAAGTCATCAAACTTCTAGATGAAAACTCGACGGTTGAAGCCGGCAAATTTCTCACGTCAGATTTCCTCAAGATCGCCGTAGAATACCGCCAACGCCTCAATGCGTTGATCAAATTTCAGGTTGATCTGATGGATGAGGCTGGAACATTCGCAGCGGATCAATACCATGAAGCGCGTGCTTTTATGCTCACCCTCGCCGGCATCGCGCTGGCACTGGGCAGCGGCATCGCCTTCTGGATCACCATCAGCATCACCATGCCGCTGAGCGTGGCCGTGGGCGTGGCCAACCAGTTATCCGAGGGCAACCTCACTACCAGGATCGATGCCACCTCCCGGGACGAAACCGGACAACTGCTCGCCGCGATGCAGAACATGGTATCCAAACTCTCCGCCATCATCACCGAAGTGCGGGGTGCGGCGGACAACCTCTCCAGCGCCTCCGAAGAAGTCAGCGCCACCGCACAAAGCATGAGCCAGGCTTCCAGCGAACAAGCCGCCAGCGTGGAAGAGACCAGCGCCTCGATAGAACAGATGTCCGCCTCGATCAATCAGAACACCGAAAACGCCAAGATCACCGACGGCATGGCCTCCAAGGCTTCCAAGGAAGCCAATGAAGGCGGCGAAGCGGTGAAACAGACCGTCACCGCGATGCAGCAGATCGCCAAAAAGATCGGCATCATCGACGACATCGCCTACCAGACCAACCTGTTGGCACTGAACGCCGCC
>JANXXX010000137.1 GCA_025350405.1 Gallionella sp. | reverse complement strand
TCCATGCGATTCACTCAACGAGATTGATATGATTCAAATCATATCAGGCAACCGAATGAAAACCTATAATTCAATTTACCGCTCAATGCGGATTGCCTTTTCAAAATTCCTGGAGATGTAACGAAATGAAAAAAGTTACCGCGTTATTTGCAGTATTGTTTTGTAGCTACATTACCATGAGCCAGTCTTTCGCCGACGAAGGGATGCCCATGGATCATCAAGCCATGCATCACCAGCACATCATGGATGACCGGGTTTCTCTCGGCCTGTCCCCTGAAATGAAGCAGCATCAACTATCAAACATGAGGTCGCATGTAGAGGCAATCAAAAACATTGTCGGTTTAATAGCCGAAAACAAGTTTGATGATGCCTCAAAAATAGCACATGACAAACTTGGTTTAACCCCGGAAATGAAAGCAATGTGCGACATGTTCGACAATGAGCAATTTAAAACTCTGGGCTTGACTTTCCATAAGAGTGGCGACGATCTCGGTGACGCATTAAAAACTAAGGATGTTAATAAATCATTACGCGCATTGAACACAACGATGCAGTACTGTGTGGAATGTCATTCAACGTACCGTCAGTGAAACTTAATAGGCTTGTTCTGTTACATTAGCAACCATGATGAGCGATTCGTTTTATGTAGCTCAGCCATAGGTTTCGCTCTTGGAATTTAACCGGGAGGACGACGCAATGAGTTTGGTATTCGCGCAGAACCTGCAGAAGACCTACCGCTCCGGTGAAGTGGACGTGCTTGCTGTCAAAGGTGTTGATTTCACCATTGAGGCGAAATCGTTCGTAGCTTTCGTAGGGCCTTCAGGCAGCGGCAAGAGCACCCTTCTCAACATGATCGGATGTCTCGATCACCCGACCAGCGGAAAGCTCACCGTTGTTAATACCGACGTCGCCACGCTGGATCGGCGTGCGGCCGCAGAGTTCAGGGGCAAGCATATCGGCTTCGTTTTCCAGGACTTCAATCTGATACCGGTGCTTACCGTTTACGAAAACATCGAGTATCCGCTTATCATGGTGCAGGCTTGGCCGGAAGCGAAGCGGCGTAAACAGGTAACACGGCTGCTGGAGGCGGTCGGCATGTCGGGCCAGGCGAGTAAGCGCCCTGACCAGATCTCCGGAGGGCAGAAACAGCGCGTTGCAATTGCCCGGGCGCTGGTTACCGATGCCAAATTGGTGTTGGCCGATGAGCCTACAGCCAACCTCGACCACGATACGGCGTACCGTATCATCGGGCTGATGAAAACCATGCGCGACGAATTGGGCACGACCTTCGTGTTCTCCACGCACGATCCAAAAATCATGGGCGAGGCAGAAGTCGTCTTCACCCTTGAAGACGGCCGCATGCAACAACCCTCGGCAAAAGCGGTGGCAGGTCATGCTTAACATACTGAAAATTGCCGTCAGAAATCTAACCCGCTTTGGCAGGCGTACTCTGCTGACGTCATCGCTCATCACCCTGGGCATTGTCGGCGTGTTACTGTTCATTGCCGTCTCCGGTTCCTTCAAGGCTATCATGATCGGTCAGTTCACCGATGCCATGCTGGGACACCTCGAAGTGCACCACAAGGGCTATGTTGCCTCGATCGATAGTCTTCCGTTGAACCTCAACATGCAGCCCACTATGGTCGAAAAGGTCGATCAGGTCCTGAAAAAAGTGGATGCGGTCGAGTCTTACTCTGAGCGCATCAAGCTTGGTGCCATGTTCAGCAATTTCACCGAAACCACGAGCATCCGCATCAACGGCGTCGATCCCGTGAAGGAGGCCGCGACGACGCCGCTGTTGCCTGGGAGAATAATTGAGGGAAGCAAGGAAGGCGCACTCATAAAGCCTGGCGAGATATTGATTCCTACAGTCTTGGCCCGGGGTATGAAGGTAAAGGTGGGAGATACGATCGTGCTGGTCGCCACCAATCGCGACGGCTCGGTCAACGGCAAGACCTTCGTTGTCAGGGGAATACTCGAAAGCATATCGGGTCCGAGCGGCAAGGATGGTTATATCACTCTGAACGACGCGCGGGATTTGCTGAGAATGAAAGAGCCGGAAATCAGCGAGATCGCGATTCGTCTAAAAAATCCCGCCAAACTCGACCAAGTGTACGCAGAACTGTCACAAGAATTGTCGGGCATCGCAGGTAAGCAAGGGCAGTCCGCCATGGCAGGCAAAGGCGGGGGAGCTGCACTTGAAGTGCACACATGGGCTGACTTGTCTCCCTTTGCCAGCATTGTGCGGATGATCGATCTGCTTGCAGTGTTCATCAAGGTCATGATGGTGTCCATCGTCCTGATCAGCGTCATGAACGTCATGGTGATGGCAGTTTACGAACGCATCCGTGAGATCGGAACCATCTCGGCCATTGGAACGCCGCCGGGAAGAATCCTGAGCTTGTTCCTTACCGAAGGGTTGTTGCTTGGCCTGGGTGGAGCCGCGCTCGGAACAGCGATCAGTCTTGCGGTGATCTATGCATTGAACGTCTGGAAGGTCAGCATCCACTTCGGCATGCAGGAACAAGCGATAAAGCTGTCCCCTTCAGTCTCCGCATCGGATGTCGTGACGATTGCCGCCATGGTGGTAATTATGGCACTGCTGGCAAGCCTTCAGCCCGCGTGGAAGGCCTCCCGCATGGACCCGATCACCGCACTGGGCCATGTTTAAGCTGATAGAACAAGCCATGAAGAGACTGGCATGGCTTATTCTATACCTGCTTGCGCTGCCGACAGCGGCAGCGATTGACGGAGCGCAGATTCTGCAGAAGGTGGATCGCAACCTGGAACCGGAGTCCTATGAGGCTTACCGCAAACTGATAGATATCCAGCCGGATGGCAGCCGCAAGGAGTCCGTGCTCTATACGCTGAAAAAGGGCCGCGACAAGGTGGTGGCACTGTTTCTCGCTCCTCCCAGCGACAAGGGCCGCGTGACATTGCGCCTGGGCGATAACATGTGGCTATATATTCCTGAAGTAGGACGGCCGATACGGATTACCAGCCTGCAATCAGTGACAGGCAGTATCTTCAACAACGCCGACATCCTGCGCATCGACTACAGCGCGGAGTACAACGTGGAAGCGGTTGAAGAGCAGAAGGACGCCTTGCAGCTGTCGCTCAAGGCAAAGACGGGTGAAGTCGCCTATGATCGGCTCAAGATGTGGGTCGATAAGCAGCATCTGTTGCCGGTCACCATCGAGTGCTACGCCGCCAGCGGCATGCTGCTCAAGACGCTGCACTTCAAGGACATCAAAGATTTCGGCGGCGGCATCAAACGTCCCGCGACACTGGAGACCGACAGCCCGCTCTTCAAGGGTTACAAATCGGTGATGCTTTGGTCGGGCCTGAAGAAGCGCGACTTTCCCGACGAGATTTTCACGCTCAATTACCTTCCACGGATCCAAGAGTTGCGGAAATGAAGCTCGCATGGAGACCGCGGCTGCTCTGGTCGCTCCTTCTCCTTGCTTCAACAGCGGGCGCACAGGCGGCGGAAGAATACAGTTTTGATGCATCCACGTTCGAGAAACACCCGTTCGAGCTGAACGGCTACTTCCAACTGAAGCAAGATGACTTCACGCTCAATCCTGCCGGAGCGTTCTACAAGCTCAACTATTACAACCAGCCACAACAGAACGACCTGAACGTCACCACAGGAACGATGCAGCTTGCCGGAAAGCTCCGCCAAGGAATTGGTACCTTCGACTTTCGCACCAATTCCGACGTGTGGCGCGACGAGCTCGCGCATGATCACGACAACACCGTGTTCGAGGCGGCTTACTCTGTGCGGCCCGATCCCGGCCTCACCATGGAAGCAGGCAAGAGGGCGATGCGCTGGGGCAAAGGTTATGCATGGAACCCGATCGGATTCGTCGAACGCCCCAAGAACCCGGATGATCCCGAGTTGGCACGCGAAGGCTACGGTATGGTTGATGCCGACTGGATCTACAGTCCGGGCGGTGCCTTGCAGACGATCGCCTTCACGCCGGTGCTGCTGCCGGTCCGTGGCGACCTCAACAGTGATTTCGGCGCGAGTGGCTACTTGAATCCCGCAGCAAAGCTCTATCTGCTGTACCGCGACACAGATATCGATTTCGCGTGGCAGGGCAAGGGGAGCCGTCCGGCGCGTTTCGGGATGGATTTCTCGCTGAACCTGGTGTCGAACTTTGAGATCCACGGTGAATGGGCGCGTATCCTGCAGTTCACCAAACCCGTGACCGACGCGTCCGGCCAAGTCACCAACGTCACCGCGAACGCGACCAGCTACCTGGCGGGCCTGCGCTATCTCACGGCGAGCGACACCACTTACATCGCAGAGTATTACCACAACGGCACGGGATACTCGGCCGGAGAAGCCGACCAGTTTTACCAGTTGGTCGACAATGCGTTTGCGCAGCTCCAGCAATCCGGCAACAGCACGCTGGTGCAGAAAGCGCTCTCACTCCAGAACAGTTACGGACGTCCCAACTCGGGGCAGGACTATGTTTACTTCCGTGCGCAGCAGAAGGACGCGCTGGGCATCGTCTATTTCCAGCCCGCGATTTTCGCGGTCATGAACTGGCAGGATCGCAGCTACCAGGTCGCTCCCGAGTTGCAGTACACGGGGATCAACAACACCGAGTTGCGCCTGAGGATTTTCATGCTCCAAGGCGGCGCTTCCACCGATTTCGGCGAAAAAGCCAATTCGCAAAGGATCGAGTTCTATGCCCGATATTATTTTTGAGGCTACTCGATCTTGATCTTCGCGATTATCCGCTGCTTGATCTGATCGAGGATGAAAGCAAATCCAATGGCGGCAGAAAATATGGTCAGTATGATGCGCCACGCCAGCGGTTCCATCAGGATGCCCAATAACCCCAGAGCCGAAACGATGGCGATGTCGATCGCGGATGCCGCCAGAACCCACACACTCGGCTTCGAACTCCAAAGGTGATTTCGGTCGCGTACCACATATAGTACTGCCTGGTTTCCGAACACAATCGTGACGAACGCAAGCGTCTGCAGTTCTCCAGTGCCGAGCCCTAATTGGAATGTTCCGAGCGCCAGCAACGCCGTGGAGAAGCCGAGCTTGCATAGCCCGAGGACGAGCGCGGCGGCGGTAATGTTGCGCATACGCCATCGGCTGGGGAACGGTGCCGGGCTTGCGCGGTCGGTGGTGAGCGACATTGCCAGAAAGTCGTTAGTCACGAGCATCAACACCATCAATGCCGGCGTCATGATCGCATGGCCGGTCAGGACGAGCCCGATCGCCAGAAATAGAACGATCTCGGTTTTCTTGATCAGCATGTTGAACGTGTAGGCAAGAAGCCGCTGAAATGCGACCCGGCCTTCTCGCACGGCGAACACGATGCCGGCGAGTCCCGGCTCGGTCATGACCATGCTGGCCGCAGCTTTCGCGACATCGGTGGCGGACGACACGGCGATACCAATCTGCGCCTGCCGCAGCGCCGGTGCATCGTTCGTCCCGTCGCCACACATGCCTACAACATGGCCACGGCCCTGCAACGCCTTAACCAGTTTGTACTTTTCCTCTGGCACGACGCGTGCAAATATGCCGAATGCGTCTGCGTTTAACTCGCCGGACATTTGTTCCGGCGGACAAACCGCGCCTGTGATGTCAACCTTGCGGGCAATCGCTGCTGCCGTTACCTCCGAGTCGCCGGTCACCATTACGGTGCGTACGCCCATATCGCGCAACACGGAGACCAGCCCTGCAGAATCCTCACGTGGCGGATCGCTTAGCGCGATGAGGCCAGCTAGGCGAAACGATTGTGGCAGCCCGGCGGCAACTGCGATGACACGATGCCCATGTCCGGCAAGAGCGTCCACCATGCGTCGGGCGTCTGCCGGAACCTCCGCAACATCGGCAATCACCTGGAATGCGCCCTTGGCGATGCGAAGCTCGCTCCCGTCGCGATCAAGGACAAATGCCTCGGACATCTTGGTCGCCGGATCGAAGGGGACAAAGCGTAGGAGCTGTTCGCTTGTGCCGTAACTTGATGTACCCGCTGCAGCCCTCCGAATGGCGGCATCGATTGGGTCCTGATCGGCCTCCGAGCTCGCCAATGCTGCAAGCGCCAACAAGCGCTCGCGGTCGAACCCTGGCATCGCTACAACGTCGACGACCTCCAGCGCATTACGCGTCAATGTCCCGGTCTTGTCGGCACATAGAACATCGATGGCGGCCGCTTCATGCGCGGCTGAGAGACGAGTCAGGAGAACGCCGCGCCGTGCAAGTATCTGCGCGCCGAATGCGGCCGACAGCGTGAACGTGGCCGGCAACGCCGCCGGAATCGTGGCCAGCAGCGCCGTGAGCGCAAGGCGGATCAGGTCACCAGCCGGCAATGCCGTGACATAGGCATAGGTGACGATTAGGATCGCGACCGTGCCGTTCACGATAGCCAGATTTCGCGTCGCTCCGAAAACGGCGGCTTGCTCGGTACTGCGGGAGTGGGCGACACGCACGAGCTCGGCGGCTCGACCAAAATAGGTCTTGGGCCCGGTTGCCGTTACTTCTGCTATCGCCTGGCCGCGGCGAACAAGGGAGCCTGCGTAGACGGTGCTGCCGGTGCCTGCATCGTTCGGGACGGATTCACCGGTGAGCATCGACTGGTCGATCATCACCGATCCGGAAACGATGGCAGCATCGGCGGGCACCAATGCTCCGAGCGGCAGCCTGATGGCGTCGCCCGGTACGAGTTCCGACGCCGGAAGTCTGACCCATTCGCCATCGCGGCGTACCAGAGCGGTCGGTGCGAGCCGCTTCTTGAGCGCCGCCAGCGCTGCACTCGCCCGGCCTTCCTGGAAGAAGCCGAGCGTTGCGTTGAAAAGAAGTAAACCCCCGACCACCGCAGCTTCGACGTATTGGCCGAGTGCGAACTGGAGGATGATCACGGCTTCGAGCATCCACGGGACGGGGGCCCAGAACTTCGCCAGGAAAACCCGCCAACGTGGCGGTGCTTCCTCTGTGATGGAGTTCGGCCCGAATTCACCGAGCCGCCGACGCGCTTCGGTGCTCGTCAGACCTGTAAAAGTCAACGTCGATGCGGGGAGCTGCCGGATGTTGGTTTCTGCATTGTGTGCCATATCTATACATGCCAGTGTACTCGCCAATGAGTTTCAATGTTTCGTTCGGACGATAGCGAGCAGACCCTCATATACATTCAACTTTCGACACGAGCATAAGTTGAATGTCAGTTTCTGAGAAGATTGACTGGCAGGAATGTGTCGTTTGTGACGGTTCAAAAAAGTTGAAACCGGACATTCAAGAAGTCTGAACCGGTACTATTTTCAGAAAATCGCCAGCGTCCGCAAAGGCCGAGGAGCGATCCTTCATGGAGATTCTCCCTACGGGTCGTTCTGTGTCGCGAGCTGTAAGTCTCCAGTGACTGCTACCGGGCGATCTTTTTTATCCTGAACGCAAAACTCTGTTGACCGCTTCTGGATACGCTATTTCAAAGATCGACATCACAATTCCCAGGATGCCTCAGTGCTTGATCAGCGCCAGAGACAGTGCTGGCCAGTAAGTGATGACCAGCACGGCAACCAACAGTATCGCGACGAACGGCAGCACGGCGCGGAAGATCTCCAGCATCGGCCGATCGAAGCGATACATCGCGATGAACAGATTCATGCCCATCGGCGGCATCAGGTAGGCGATCTCCATGTTGGCCAGGAAGATGATGCCGAGATGCACCGGATGGATACCATAGCCCACGGCGATGGGCAGGATCAGCGGCACCATGATCACCAGCGCGGAAAAAATATCCAGCATCATGCCCAGCACGAGCAGAAACAGATTCAGCAGCAGCAGAAAGCTGTAAGCATTGTCCACATGGTCTCTAATGTAAGTGAATAGCTTGGTTGGTATTTCAGCGTCAAGCAGATAGTTGGTGGAAGCCAGTGACATGCCGAGCACGATCAGGATCGCGCCGACCAGCACCATGGATTCGCGCATGATTTTTGGCAGCGCGGTAAAGCTGATCTCGCGGTGGATCAGCACCTCGACGATGAACACATAGATGGCCGTCACCGCAGCGGCCTCGGACACGGCGAAGTAGCCGCTGTAGATGCCGCCGAGCACGATGAAGGGCAGCGGCAACTCCCAGGCCGCATCGCGCACGGAAGCCAGCGCTTCGCGGGCAGAGAAAGGTTGGTGCGCTGCCTGCTGGCCGCGCCTTTGCCACAATCCATAGAGCGACAGCAGGAATATGATCAGCAAGCCGGGCAGGATGCCGGCGAGGAACAGATCGCTGATCGCCACCGGTTGGCCGATGTTGAGTTGCTGCGCCACCACACCATAAAGTATCAGCGGCAGCGAGGGGGCAAACAGCAGGCCGATGCTGCCCGAGGTGGTGACCAAGCCCAGGCTGTAGCGTTCCGGATACCCCGCCTCCTTGAGCGCCGGGTACAGCAAGCCGCCGAGCGCGACGATGGTCACGCCGGAGGCGCCCGTGAAGGCGGTGAACATCGCGCAGATGACCAGCGCCACCGCCGCCAGCCCGCCGGGCATCCAGCCGAAGAACACATTGGTGATGCGCACCAGCCGATGCGGCGCTTGCGATTCAGCGAGCAGATATCCGGCGAAAGTGAATAGCGGAATGGCAAGCAATACCGGCATTTCCGCCAGCCGGTAGATTTCGATGATGACCACTGTCAGGTCCACATCATCACGCGCGAAATTCAGCATCACACTCGCGGCAATGACCGCGAACAGCGGCGCACCAAGCAGCACCAGGGCGATGAGCGCGAGGCCGATCAAGATCACTCCGCCTCCTCGCGGCCACGGGCCTGCTGCACATGATGCGCGAAGCGCAAGGCATAGCGCAGCGCGATCAGCGTAAAGGCCAGCGGCAGGATGCTTCCGGCAACCCACACCGGCAGTCCACCGAAAGCCATCTCGCCGGAGACTCGCGCGCTTTGCATGAAACGCAACGACTGCCATGCCAGCAGCAAGCACACAAGCAGAGTGAACAGATCGGTCAGCGCCGTCACACCCGACTTGACCTTGACCGGCAACCAGCGTGCAATGGCATCTACGTGGATGTGTTTGCCCTCACGGCTGGCGGCGACAGCGCCCAGAAATGCCACCCACAGCACCAGCAGGCGCAGCATCTGGTCTGCGCCGAAGATGCTCATGTCCAGAAAATTGCGGAACAGTATCTGCGCAGCGGCCAGCGACACCATCAGCGCCAGCATGGCGATGAGCAGCGCGTTCTCCGCCCAGGTGACCATCTTTACCAAGCGCTTAAACGCAGGCGGCAGGTGGCGTGTCGGCATGCGTTAATGTGCCGCGTGGTTAATGTGCAGCATGACTGCGGCGGTAGGTATCAAGATTGGAGCGCAACTCTTTGAGCAACTCAGGCGAGATCACTCCCTGCCCGCTCAGGCGCTGCGCGGTCTGGTCGGCTGCGCTGCGCAGCTTGGCAATTTCTTCCGGCGCCAGCGTCGTGAATGCGATGCCCTGCTTGCGCAGCGCTTCGTGCGCAGCGTTGTCGTCGATGCGCGTCTGGTGGCTCATCGTCGCATACACGCGCTCCATCACTTCGCGCACGATTGCCTGGTCAGCCGCACTGATGCCGGCAAAAACTTTCTTGTCCACGGCCAGCATACCAAAGATGTACATGGTGGGCGTGTCGGTCAGGTATTTCACCTTGGTATGCCACTGCAAGGCAATGGCGCCAGACGATGTGGCGCCTACGGTGGTGACGAGTCCGGTCTGCAAACCGGTGAGCACATCGGTGAGCGGCAGCGGCAGCGACGCCGCGCCCAGCGTCTCGAACATCGCGCGGCTGATATCATCTCCTTCCGGCACCCATATCTTCTGGCTCTTCAAATCATCGGCATGCTGCAACGGCAGACTCGACATCAGGTAGGCAAACCCGCCGTCGGTGATGCCGAAGGTCACGAAGCCGCGCGCCTCGATGCCCTGCGCAATCGTCTTATCCATACGCGCGCGCACATAATCCAGCTCATCGTAGGAACGGAACAGCATCGGCAAGCTGTAGATTTGCGCATCCGGGTAGATCTCGGCCAAGGCGCCGCCGGTGAGCGCGCCGCCCTGCAACTGGCCGGCGCGGATCTTGCGCAGCACCACACGGTCGCTGCCCATGCTGCCGCCCGGATAAAATTTGACGGTGACCCGCCCTGCGGTGCGCTGCGCGATCTCGTCGCCGCCCTTGCGCAGCTCCTGCATCCATAATGTGCCGTCGGGCGCAAGCGTGGCGATTTTCAGATTAAGTGCGGAGGCCGGAACAAACGGAACGGCCAGCAGTACGGCAAACAATAGTGACGACAGTGAACGCATTTCTTCCCCCTGATTATCGACGGATCATTTTCCCGTTCAGTTCTTAGAAATAATTATCGGCACTCGCCAGCAGTTCGCGCGCCTGCCGCTTGGCCAGCACGTTGCTCAGCGTCAGACCGGGTTCGACCGCATCGGCCTCCAGTACCTCCTGCAACAAGCGGTCATGCAACTCGCGGTTATAAGTGATGCGCGCATAACGGCGCGCATATTCTACCTTGGCCATCAGATCGTGTCCCGCCGACAATTCTATCGCGCGCTCGAAATGGACGCGCCCTTCTTCCGGTTTGCCGCCCAGCGCAGGCGGCAACAATGTAGCGATCACACCCAGATATAGGTGAGCATCGCCGTGATCATATTTCTCGTCCAGCTCCACGACCCGCGCCATCATCGCCTTGACCTTGGCCAGGCTGGCGATCGCATTCCAGTCGCTGCTGTTGGCCTGTATCCAGCCGGCCCAGGCCGTGCCGCTGGAATACAGCACCGGCACATCGCCAACCTTCAGCTTCCCGATGGCGGCGGCAAAATCGTCATAGGGACGCTCCAGCAAATCGCATAACTTTGCGTCATGCACGCACAGCGCGCGGTCGCTGTAGTCGCGCGCCTTGCGCGCAATCCGCCTGGCGCGCTCCGGCTCTTTGACGAAGACCGATGCATACGCGCCATACAACTTGCTGCCCGCCAGCAATACATTTTCGTTCTGCTGATCACCCTCGATCAGGCTATCGACCAGCAGCAAGTAGGACGGCATTCCGGCTTCCACCGTCTCCGGATCATCCTGATTGAGAATCGCACCGGACAGATTGTTGGCAAGCCGACTGGTGGCCGAAGTGGCAAAACTGGCGCAACCACCCAACGTGAACAACGTCAGCAAGGCAAGCAGCAGCCGGATCAAGCGCATCGATAAGATTTGCATCATTGGTCGGGGCATCATTGAAATCAGGGAAGGGCTCATTCGCTTTGGGGTTTTTGCGCAAGCTAAACCATTTTCCCGGTACGTGCAACCCGGGTGCGACACCCGGATGCGCGCGCCCCCCTGATGCGCGCAATGTACTTTGCGCGCATTGCATTATCGTGCTGACTTCCAATGCGTGGCTGTAGTTATAAATCAAGTGGCGGTATACTGGCATCAGCGCGACATCAGCTCTAACGTTTTCCGTATCTGAGTCACAATCGTCGGCTTCAGCCAAATATCAAGTTCAAAATCATCATGTTCAAATTCCTCGAATCCCTGATCCGCGGCACCCGAGCCCATGCAGCGGCAACCCCGCCGAGCGGGCTGCTGTCCTTCTATTGGCATTTCATCCGCCAGACACCGTGGCCGTATGTGGCGATGGTGGTCACCAGTCTATGCGTTGCGCTGGCGGACATGAGCATTCCCGTTTTCGTCGGCCAATTGGTGGCGCTGATGGCGGCGCCGGATCGTGCTGCGGCATTGGCCGCGCAGGCTATGTCGCTGTCGCTGATGATGCTGGTGGTATTGATCGTGCGTCCCCTGCTCCAGATGGCCGACATTGCGATACGCCACAACGCGCTGATGCCGGGCGTCACCAGCATGGTGCGCTGGCAAAGCCATTGGCATGTGCTGCGGCACAGCTGGCCGTTTTTTCAGAATGACTTTGCGGGACGCATCGCCAACCGCGTGATGCAAACTGCGCAAGCGCTGCGCGATAGCGTGATGTCTACGATTCGCGCGGTGCTATACCTTTCCACCTATGGCATCCTGACGCTGGTGTTGATCTCCGCTTTCGATTGGCGGCTGACCGTGCCTGTTTTGATCTGGCTGCTTGCCTACGCGGTTTTCCTGAGATACTTTGTGCCGCGACTGCGCGAACTGGCCAGGCTGAGTTCGGACATGCGCTCGCTGGTGATGGCGCGCGTGGTCGACAGCTATACCAACATCCTGACCGTCAAACTGTTTTCCAGGATGGCCGACGAAGACGCTTACGTGCGCGAGGTGCTGGACGAACATCAGAGGGCCATGTCCGATCACATGCGCATGACCAGCCGCTTCATGTTCACCTTGCAGACCATGAATGCGCTGTTGCTGGTGAGCACCACCGTGATCGGCCTGAACCTGTGGGCGCAGGGGCAGATCAGCGCCAGCCAGGTCGCGACCGCTTTGCCACTGGTGTGGCAGATCACCAATATGGCAGGCTGGGTTTCATTTGAATTCGCCGGCATCTTCGAAAATATCGGCGTGGTGCAGGACGGCATGCAAACCATCTCAGTGCCGCACTCGCTGGTTGATGAGAAAGATGCGCAGCCGCTCAAGGTGACGCGCGGCGAGATACGCTTTGACCAAGTGAGCTTCAGTTACGGCACTGGTAAACCTGAACTAAACAAGCCCGTACTCGACGACATCGACCTGATCGTGCGTCCCGGCGAACGCATCGGTCTGGTGGGTCGCTCCGGCGCGGGCAAATCGACGCTGGTCAATCTACTGTTGCGCTTCTTCGACATCGAGCAAGGGCGGATCACCGTCGACGGGCAGGATATCCGCCACGTCACCCAGGAAAGCCTGCGCACCCAGATCGGGCTGGTCACGCAAGACACTTCGCTGCTGCACCGCTCGATCGCCGACAACATCCGCTATGGTCGTCCGCAATCGACACAAGCCGAGATCGAAGCGGCGGCGCGCAAGGCACAGGCACATGAATTCATCATGGGCTTGCGCGACTGGAATGGCCGCACAGGCTATCAAGCCCATGTCGGCGAGCGCGGCGTAAAGCTTTCCGGCGGACAGCGCCAACGCATCGCGATCGCCCGCGTGATACTCAAGGATGCGCCCATCCTGCTGCTCGACGAAGCGACCTCTGCGCTCGACAGCGAGATCGAGGCCAGCATCCAGGAACAGCTGCTCGATTTGATGGGCGGCAAGACCGTGATCGCCATCGCGCACCGCCTGTCCACCATCGCGCGCCTGGACAGACTGATCGTGATCGACCAGGGCAAGATCGTCGAGCAAGGCACGCACAGCGAACTGCTACAGCGCAACGGACTCTATGCGGCGCTGTGGCAACACCAGTCTGGCGGTTTTCTGGCAGAGGAGTTGCCGGAGCTGGCCGAGCCGTTGCCTGCATGAGTTAAAGGGTTGGGGGCGGTATACTGGGCGAAGAAATATAATTTGAAGATTCTTGTTTGATTGCCTCAAAACGAAAGCAAGAAGCTAACCCCGGGGGACATGCAAATGCTGACCTTCATGAGCGTGGCATTGTTGATTTACGGTTCCATGCATCTCTATGCATTCAGCAAGGTATGGATGGCATTTCCGCATTCGTTCGGCCTGGCTGTGGCGCTGATACTCGCGGGGACCGTGCTGACCTTTTCTCCGCTGCTGGTCTGGTACATGGAAAGGCAAAGCTGGCACAGCGCAACCGTTGTGGCCGCCTGGGCGAGCTACACCTGGATGGGATTCCTGTTCCTGTTCTTTTGCATCGGCCTGCTCTTCGATCTCAGCCACGTACTCGCGACACTGCTGAATCTCCAGTGGCCGCTGAGCGATGCGATGACGCTCAGAAGCACAGGCCTGCTCGCACTTGCAGCGCTGGGCTACGGATTGATCGAGGCGCGGCAGATACAGGTTGAAGAAATAAACATCACCACACCCAAGCTGGCTTCCGGACACGTCACCATCGCGCAGATTTCCGACCTGCATCTGGGCATGATGTCGGGTGATGCATTTCTCGACCACGTCATCGCCAAACTGCGCGAGCTCAAACCCGACATCGTCGTGGCGACCGGAGACATCGTCGATGGACAAGGCGACGATCTGGATGAGCTTGCCCAGCATTTCAAATCCTACACACCGCCACTGGGTGCTTACGCCGTCACCGGCAATCACGAATACTATGCAGGGTTGGAAAACTCGCTGCGCTTTCTGCGCAACGCGGGCTTCATCGTGTTGCGCGGCGAAGCAGCCGTCGCAGGTGGCATCGTGCTGGTCGGTGTCGATGACCACACCGCAACCTTCACCGGGCAGCAAGCCATGCTGGATACCAGCAAGGCGCTCGCTTCAGTCACCGCGAATGACTACATCGTCCTGCTCAAGCACCAGCCGGTTGTAGATAGTGATATGAAGTTTGATATACAACTCTCCGGCCACATCCACGGCGGGCAGATATTCCCGTTCGTCTACCTGACGCGGATGTTCTATGGCGTGCACACCGGTCTCACCGAACTGGCAGATGGGCGCCGGCTTTATGTCAGTCGCGGTGCCGGCACCTGGGGGCCGCCGATTCGTGTGTTCTCCCCGCCCGAGATCACGCTGATCACGATAACAAGCACGCACAAATGATCACCTCTAAAGTGACGGTGCGCGATACCTGGAAAGGTTCTGGGCGGTATACTAGGTGTCGGAAAACAATCCGAACCTGAACCAGCCCCTTTAATCTCAAATCAAATATCAACCTAAAAATCAGTTAGCCACAGAGAACACAGAGAACACAGAGCTCACAGAGGAAAAGAATTGGTTGCCATGAATATTGACTTCACCCATCAGGTGAACCAGAAAATTGTGTAGGACCGGTTTCATCTCTGTGTTCTCTGTGATCTCTGTGGCTTGAATTGCGGTTTTTAGGATCAATCGAGAAATTAAAGTCATGAAGAAAATTGCTATCGTAATTTTTGTACTGCTCAGCGCAACAGCTTGCACCGGCACCAAAGTAACCCCGCCCGTCGTAGAGCGGCCACCCGCGAAGATCGCGCTCGCCTTGGGCGGCGGCGCAGCGCGCGGCTTTGCTCACGTGGGCGTGATCAAGGCGCTGGAGGCACAAGGCATCTCACCCGACATCATCGTCGGTACCAGCGCCGGCTCTGTTGTCGGCTCACTCTATGCGTCCGGACTTAACGGCTTTCAAATACAGGAACTATCGATGAGCATGGGGGAAGAGCAGGTTCTCGACGGTTCAGGCTTATACCGCTGCATCGCCGAGACGCTGATCTCGGACAAGCGGGGCTGCATCAAAGGCCAGGCACTGCAAGATTTCATCAACAAAAATGTCAAAGGCGTCCCGATTGAAAAACTCAATAAAACTTTTGCCGCAGTCGCCACCAACCTGAGCAACGGTGAAATGATGGTATTCAAATCAGGCAATACCGGCACAGCAGTCCGAGCCTCGTCTTCTGTGCCGGTGTTCTTCCAGCCCGTTACCATCAACGGACAGGATTATGTGGATGGCGGTCTGGTCGCGCCAGTTCCGTCCAGCGTAGCGCGCAGCATGGGTGCGGATTTCGTCATCGCCGTAGATATTTCAGACCGCCCTCAGGACAGCAAAACCGCAAGCATCTATGACATCCTCGGGCAGACCTTCTCCATATTCGGTCAGACCATCAATCGTCACGAGCAAACCAGCGCAGACATCACTATTCGACCCGTCACATTCGGCCTACCCTCCGCCGACGTGAGCGGCCTCAATAAAGCCGTACTCGAGGGAGAAAAAGCGGTCGCGGCAATTTTGCCGGAGCTGAAGGTCAGGCTGGCAAAGCTGAATGAAACTCGGCATGTGACTGGGATGCCGTGATCTCATGTGTCGCTGTGGCAGACACTAAACAGAATGGTGCTTCGTCCCCCTGTAAAAAATATAGGAGAACCTGAGCATGACCGACCAAGACACACATCTACTGCAAGCATCGGATACAGAGCCGCCTGATGAGGAATTCATGGGGCGTGAGTGCCGTGAAGACCTGGTGCAGGAACTGCTGAGTGCCGTGGAAAAGCGCGAGGATTCCGCTGACGAAGAGGAATTGCAATACCCGTTCGAGGCCGAGAGTTTGTTGCGCGATGCACTACGAGAGCGTGCCTCGGATATCCACCTCGACACGCAACTGGAAGGCGTTCTGGTGCGGCTGCGTATTGATGGCGTCATCCTGGACGGGACACTTCTGGAACATCCGGCCGGGAAACGGCTCGGCAATCAAATGAAAGTGATGTGCGGCCTCGATTCCATCGCAAAATACCTTCCCGAGGAAGGACGCGGCACCTATGCGGTGGATGGCTGCCTCCTGGATCTGCGCATGGCGCATGCCCCCTGCCTGAACGGCGAGAAGATCAGTGTGCGCATTCTCGAGCCGAGACTCGTTCCCCGCACCTTGACGCAATTGGGGTTGCAATCCACAGCGCTGGGGCATATGCAGGACTGACTGGCTGGATGACGTCCACGGCATGCTGCTGGTCGCGGGGCCCACCGGCAGCGGCAAGACCACAACACTTTACGCCTTGCTGCACAGCCTGAAACTGCATAGAAAGAATATTGTTTCCATCGAAGACCCGGTGGAATACCAGCTAGACGGAATCAACCACATACAGGTCGACATGAAACATGGGCTGGGTTATCCAGAAGGGGTCAAGGCGATACTGCGCATGGATCCAAACTATGTGATGCTTGGCGAGATCCGCGATGCGGCCTCCGCCAAAGCCGCAGTGGTCGCCGCTGCCAGCGGTCGGCCCCTCCTGAGCACCATCCACAGCCGGGATGCTACGGGCGTGATCGATGTACTGCGTAACTTCAATCTGAATGACCATGAGATATCCAGCCATCTGGTCATGGTAGTCGCCCAGCGTCTGGTGCGCCTGCTATGTCCGGAATGCCGCCATCAGCAGCGACCAACTCGGCGCGAGCGGCGCTGGCTGGAGTTGCTGGGCAAGGAAGTTCCCGACCTTGTCTGGCACGCAAAGGGCTGCGATGCCTGCAGGAATCTGGGTTACAAGGTCCGTACCGGCGTATTCGAAGTCTGGCGGGTGCATGCAGATGACTACAGCCTGATCCTGCAAGGTGTTGATCGCAAAAAGCTGTATGAGCATCTGCGCAAACATGGACATGCCTTCATGCTGGACGATGGCTTAAGCAAGGCCGCTGAAGGCGTTACAACTCTGGATGAACTCCGTGGCTTGGGCGGCTTGTCCGCGTTTCAATCCCAATACGAACAGCAGCACAGGCTTTAACGCAGAACGTGGGGGCAAGTTGCCCCTTATAATTCTGCGCTGCGTTTCGATCTTTAACGCTTACTTGTTGACAACAATGCTGGCTTCTTCAACCAGCACGGGAAACAAGTAACCACTGCCAAAATCCCGGTTCACCACCACCACGCCAGAAATGGTGACCTGATCACCGACATGGGCGGTTTGCTTGCTGGTGACGGTCAGGTCGTCAGTGTCTTTTTTGGCGTCACCGGTACCATCCTGCACATGAATAAAGTTGCGCTTCTTGATGCCGTTAACGACCTTCACCACCTTGCCCTGAGCCCTGACCGTCTGACCGGCAAGGGTGGCCCCGTTCTCGTTAATGGCCGCGACGGTTTTCAGATCGTCATCTGCTGCTGTCGCGTTGTATGAAGCCAGCCCCAGTGTGCAAACAAGCGCGGCGAATACGATGGATAGAATCTTCATGAGAGCTCCTTGAGAGGGTTGAAGGTTGTTATGGAAATGTAGGTTGCAAGTATATCATTCGCATTATCTGTCCAGCCGAATTCTGGGGAAGCATGGGCGAAGCGGCGTGGCGCGAAAAATAATTCGAGATCGGTCAATTAAATGGAGCGTGGCCAATTCATTGTGGAGCGTTGCTACTTGCAGGGAGCGGAAACATGTACGAGGAAATCCTCAAATTCTGGTTCGAAGAAATCGAACAGTCGCAATGGTGGAAAAAGGATGAAAATCTGGACCGGTTAATCACCGGGAGATTTTCGGATATTCATCACCGTGCAACCCTTTGCGAGCTGTTCGAGTGGAGAAAGGATGCACACGGCAGGCTGGCGGAGGTTATCGTGCTCGATCAATTTTCGAGAAACATGTTCAGGAATTCTCCCCTGTCATTTACCTATGATGCCCTGGCGCTTGCACTGGCACAGGAAGCCATTTCAGTTGGCGCAGACAAATTATTGAATCAGACCGAGCGTAGCTTCCTCTACATGCCGTTCATGCACAGCGAGTCGCTGAAGATTCATGAGATCGCCACCAAGTTGTTCCGGGACAATGGCAACCAGAACAGCCTCGATTTCGAATTGAAGCACAAGGCAATCATTGCAAGGTTCGGCCGCTATCCGCACAGGAACAGCATCTTGGGCAGGAAATCTACCGATGAGGAAATCGAGTTTCTGAAGCAACCGGATTCGGGGTTCTGACGAACACCAGCCAGGATCAGCCAACACAACACCAGCGCAGGATTGAACACCTTGCATGTTCGGCATAGACAAGCAAGGGGCGGTATACTAGCGGCGAAAAACAATTCGAACTTGGCCCATTTAATTGTTAAAGGCCCGATATGTATCTTACCCTCTCCCATCCAGAAGTTTTACATCAACTCAAAGCGTTTGGTGGGGGCATTTGGGCCGCAAGAATCTCTGGCGAATACTGCCTAATTATTAAGGCATCAAAGGAAGTCATTCTCACTGCCAAGATTAACAAAGGGTTCGATTTTTACTTAGCTCCGATTGAAATCGACTCGAAACACTCAATCGCTATCGTGACGGCATTCTATGATAATGACGATGAGCCTTTAGCAATTAAGACCCCTTTACTGGTCGATGATGAAAGCACTCAGGATATTCTGGAGCTTTTGAAGCATGATGATTTTGAGGTCTTTTTTTTCGATGAGCACAACCGTGAACTCCTCAGTTACAGGGCAAATGGCAACCTTAGCGCTATGCGTGAAAAGCTTGCAGCCACGACTTTCTTAGGTAGTGATGCTGCGTCTCAAATGTTGGATAAGGCTGACTATTGGTTTGCTCGGCGTAGCGCGAAAGATGACTCTGAGGCGTTCGCAATTAATCTGGTTGAGAGCCTTTTCCCGGATGACTTTCTCATCATGGACTTAGCGGAGGAAAAACACTCCTTCATTGGCTCACAAACGTTTTCATCTAGCTCTCTTGAGCGGGAGCAGCCAGGCGCCCATCAGGAGCTTGATATAGTATTTTTGCTTCAGCGGGTTTTCGACTGTGGTCGAATTTATCTAAATCCAATCAAAGAGGCTGATGGAAAGGAATTTGTAGATGTCATGGTGATCGGCGATGAGGCCTTGTTTCTTATTCAGGCAAAAGACAGTCCGAACACCGAGAAAATCTTAAAAAATACAGTTAAGCGAAAAAGAACGAAGTCAGTCGCTCAACTTACGGAGGCTGCAAAACAGCTCAGCGGCGCAATCACATTTGCAAACAAAAATAAGCTACTTCGTTTTGTTTACGGCGAGAATATTATGGAAGTAAACACTTCCGAAAAACAGTTGATTGGAATTATTGTTATCAAGGAATTGTTCAATGACGCTTTCGAGGATTACAGTGCCATCGCACATGGCCTGATGGAGACATCACAGGTACCTGCAGTTTTCTTTGACTATCCAGAGTTGAATATGATGACTCTGCATTGTAATAATGAAGAAAAGTTTCTCGATGCCATTCATCAGATACTCTCGTTTGCAATGGAGAGTGGGCAGTTTCCTAGGCTCAGATATTCGGGAAAGCCCTAAACAATTGCAAAACAATTGGGGATAGGCCACGGTTTCATTGCGGCCCTGCTCTCCCAATTCAAATATCCCGAACGAACGGGGGCAGCATCGAAATACTTCCACTGACATAAGCCCGGCTCGCCGGGCTTTCTGTTTGCGGCAGCAGCTTCTAACTTCTCGAACCGCAGCCAGCCAAAACGATATTCACAAAGCCGATTTATTGGAGTAGCATGATTCTTCCTTAATCACGATAAGGAGTTTAGTCATGCCCAAGTCACATCACGCCAGTAGAGATAGAGACATGAAAAAGCAACCCATGATGACACCGAAGGAAAAGAAGATGGCCAAACACGCGAAGAAGCATAGCCACGATGTTCAGCCTCTTATCACTCCTCCTACTACTCATTAAGCGCTCGACTTTGATTGTAATCTGACAATCTCTAATGTAAAAAATGAAAGCCCGGCGATGCCGGGCTTTCTCTTTGCAACAATTACTGCTCGTCTGTATAGCCCCGGATAAAAACCCGCTCTGGCCTCAAGCCGCCTTGAGCATGAAATCCACATGGATAGCATCAAACGGAAAGACGATCATTCCATCATCTGTTTTTGACAGCAGCCCGGCGTTAAGCAGTGCGGTCACATCGCCATGCACGGCTTTGACATCGCGCTCCATGCGCCGCGCCGCCTCGCGGATGGACATGGCTCCCGCGCCCGTCATCGCGTTCAGCAGTTCCCAGCGTTTGCCGGACAGCACCTTGAACAGCAGCTCGGGCGATGCAAAGCTGATGCGCGGAGCGGAAGGCTTGCCGCTCTTCCATGTCCGGGTGAAATCACCCAACGTGTCGGCCAAGGGCCGGATATCAATCGTTACTGTTTTCATCGCGCCACCTCTTCACATCTTCGAAAAAATCCGCAACCCGCATAAAAGCACGGGGCCGTTTTTGTAGGGCGGGTCATACCCGCCATTATTGCGACGGCGGGTGGAACCCGCCCTACGATTTTTTCTCCGACCTCATCCCAGCTTAGATCTTCCAGTACAAGCGTCCACATAAGTAACGCCATTGATGCCGGAGTCTGAGGTCTCCCCTCAAAGTTGCAGCGCAGGATGATCATAACGCAACCGTTCAAGGGCTGCACCAAGCTCGCGCGGCGGGAATGCTGCCATCCCATGTTGTACAAGTTGCAGCGCCAGGGTAATCACCGAGAGCACC
>JANXXX010000047.1 GCA_025350405.1 Gallionella sp. | reverse complement strand
CGCAGGTTGATTACGCCTTTGATGAATTCGGGTGCGTTGGCGATGGTGGTCACGGCATCGTAGCCGCGGATCTCTTGTACCTTAAGTATGTCGATGCCGTATTCTTCGCTGCCCAGTGTGAAAGTTAACAGTTCGCGGCCTTCGCCGCTCCCCGCAGGTCCTTGGTCTGCTTGCATGCTGTTCTCCTTTTGGTATTTATTCGATTCCACTTCCCGGCTTGATTCCAACAACGTCCGGGTTTGGTCAAACCGGGGTTTTTTGAATCACTCCGACCGTCGTATAGGTCAAACCTTGGTGAGTCCCCCGGCATAGCCGGGGATTTACCTCACTGAATTAGCCGGTGCCGTATTATAAACAGCGACTCGATTGGCTAGTCGTTTCACCAGTAGAGTGATATCTGTTGTCTGATTGGAATTCTTTCTAGTCGCTGTCCTAATTATTAGTTGCTTATTGATTGCGCCAACTTAACCAGTGCCCCCACATCAATGATCATGGCAACCCGCCCGTCACCCATAATCGTGGCTCCGGACAAACCCGGCACTTTGCGGTAGTTGGTTTCCAGGCTCTTGATCACTACTTGATGCTGCCCGACCAATTCATCCACGAACAACGCGATTTTTTTACCATCCGCTTCCAGCAACACCAAGATACCTTCCGCTGGATTGGTAATTCTGGGCTGGACGCCAAACAGTTTATACAGAGCGATCAAGGGCAGATATTCACCACGCACATGCACCACCTCTCCCTGCCCGCTGATTTCCTTGATGTCGCCGGGATTGGGCTGAAAGGATTCGCTGATAAAACCAAGCGGCACGATGTATGTCTGGTCGCCTACGGCGATGGACAATCCATCCAGAATGGCCAGGGTCAGCGGCAAACGGATGGCCATGCTGCAACCCTGTCCCGGCCGGGAGGAGATTTCGATGCGCCCATTGATGCTATCGATATTTTTCTTGACTACATCCATGCCGACGCCGCGTCCGGAAACATCCGTGACAACGGCAGCGGTAGAAAAACCGGGCGCGAATACAATTTGCCATACTTCGGTATCACTCATGCTGTCGCTAACCGGCATGCCCCTTTCTCTGGCTTTTGCGAGTATCCGTTCACGATTCAGTCCTGCGCCATCGTCCGATACTTCGATGATAATGCTGCCGCCCTGATGTGCGGCACGCAAGGTAATGGTGCCTTGCGGGTCTTTGCCTTTGGCGATGCGCTCTTCCGGAAATTCGATCCCGTGATCCAGGCTGTTGCGTACCAAGTGGGTGAGCGGGTCGCTGATTTTTTCAATCAATCCCTTGTCCAGCTCAGTACCTTCGCCGATGATTTTAAGCTGCACGTTCTTGTTGAGTTTGACAGCACTGTCGCGCACCACACGCTGAAAACGACTGAACACAAGACTGATAGGCATCATGCGTACCGACATGACTGACTCTTGCAGGTCACGCGTGTTGCGTTCGAGTTGCACCAGTCCGCTGATCAGGCGCTCGTGTAATTCCGGATCCACATTAGAGACGGTTTCTGCCAGCATGGACTGAGTGATCACCAGTTCGCCGACCAAATTGACCAAATGGTCGACTTTCCCCACACTGACACGGATGGAAATTTCCCCTCCAGTTGGAGTGGCAGCCCTGTCGATAGCGCGGCGCCCCGGGCTTTCATCTTTTCGAACGGCCAAGGCAGGCTCTGGCTGATAAGCCTGATGGTCAGCTTCGATGAATAAGCCATAGCCCTGCGCATTTTCGACCCCCGATTTGATTTCCTCTGGCTCTTCGAAAAAACCATAGCCCTGCGCATTCTCAACCCCCGATTTGATTGCCTCGGACTCCTCGAAGAAGCCATAGCCCAGTTCATCATCGCTATAACTATGGCTACTCAGCTCCGTAATAGTCAGTTGTTGCGGTTCGAGAAAGAATGAAAAGATTTCGCGCAATTTCGCTTCAGATTCGACTGAAGTAAACGACAGCGCCACAGCTTTGGCGGTAATTTTTTGATTATCAATCTTGCCGATATTCCCCAACTCTTTCAGCAGATTTTTGAGGTGAGCTTTACTGGGAAAGGCGGTGCGAGTATTGGCAAACAGAATTTGGTATGTATGTTGTGTGAATGCTGGTGATGGCTGTATTGCTGTACTTGATGCGCTCTGATCTCCACCCTCTATTTTTTGCACCGGAATCCCGGTTGGATTACGAGCTCCCGCAACAGCACCGCCTGTGCCAGGATCACCCGTAGGACGAGCGTCTGGTGATTGTCCCGCCGCCAAGCGTTCCAATTTTCCGCAAATTGCAATCGATGCCGCACCATCAGCGACTTTTCCATTCTGGTGTGCCTCCAATAAGCCGCGCAATACATCGCCCGCCTGTAGGAAAACATCCACCATCTCGTGCGTGAGGGTGATTTCATTTTTGCGAATGCGATCCAGCAGGGTTTCTAAAATGTGCGTCACTTCGGCCATGTCGGTAAAGCCGAAAGTGCTGCTACCACCTTTGATGGAATGAGCCGCGCGAAAGATAGCGTTTAATTGGTCTGCGTCTGGCGCCTCAAGATCAAGCACGAGCAACTGAGCTTCCATGCTTGCAAGATGTTCCGCGGCTTCATCAAAAAACACTTGGTAAAACTGGCTCATGTCGATGGACATCGGCTTTTTCCTAGGGTTACGATGTAGAAAATTCTGGCTGACCGGGTAAGTCAGAATCAGGCTACGCTAATGACGTTAACCAATCACTTTTTTGACAACTTCAAGCAGTTTATGCGGGTCGAACGGCTTGACCAGCCAACCCGTCGCACCCGCCGCTTTGCCTTGAGTCTTCATGGCATCGCTGGATTCAGTAGTCAACATCAGGATTGGCATAGATACGAACTGCGGCAGGCCGCGCAGCGTTTTAATCAAAGTCAAACCATCCATGTTGGGCATGTTCTGGTCGGTCAACACCAAATTAAGCACACTGGCATTGGCGTTGGCCTTAGCCAACCCTTCCACGCCATCGGCTGCCTCAATGACGGTATAGCCGGCAGATTTAAGGGTGAAAGCCACCATTTGTCGGATGGAGGTAGAGTCATCAACAGCTAAAATTGTTTTGGCCATTTTTTTCGCGCTTAGTTTTAAATGGTTAAAGGTAATTGTGGATTGCAGCATCAGATTGCATTAATTACCTAAAAAATGCAATTGACCACTTTTCTCATTCGCCAGTCATAAGCCATGACTTGGCTGTTTTTTAAATCGCCTTGTCAGATTGCCACAACCAGCTGCTTGATCACCGTTTTGGTGACCCAGTGAAATGACTAAAGGTTGCTTTGGTAGTCATAACAATAGTTACACTAGAATAACTCAATATCACCCGTGCCAAAATCCTTCTGTGCAACCGGGTTGGCTTTTTGTTTGTCCAGTGACACGACGTGTTTGTCCAGCAAGCGGTTGTAAGCGGCTATTTGTTCCATATATTCTTTGTGCGTTGGGCTGCCGGCTTTCCCCTTACCCATCTCGTTGGCGACTTCCTGCAGGGCAGTCATGCGCAATCTGGCATGCTCGATCAACTGGGAGCTCATGTCCTGGAATTGCAGTGTGGATATCACCACCAGCACGTTCTGTTCGACGTTGGTGCTGATGAGATTCAACTCAATGGCATTTTTGGCGACAGCCTCATTAAACCCCGTAAGCTCTGCCATGATGTCCCGAACATGCAGATTGGATTGCATCGCAGCAGCTCTGTCATCCGCAGCAAGATTGCCGATAGTGCGCTCGGCGTCAACCAGCGAGCCGTTTACTTTGTCAACAACGTCGCGTATCTGCTTACTGAAATCGTTGGTATGTTCCGAAAGATTGCGCACTCCGTCGGATATCAAAATAAAATTGCTGACCAGCTTGCCTATCGCATCGCTGAGTATGGCTTGGGTGTTGCCCAACTCGGTATGTGCCGAGCTAAGCTGCTCGGCTATCTCATTGCCCAGTTGCACATGAAACGCGCTGCTTTCATGAAGTGAAGTATCTACCGTGTGGTTGCGGTCACTGGCTTGTTTAAGCAAATAGCCCAAAAAAAACACCAGGGCCAGAAACACCAGCCCATCAGCGAGCAGATATTTCACGTTGTTTAAATATAGCAGTACGTCTCCGCCCAAAAAAATACTGCAAACCAATACACCGATCGAGGCAAGACGAGAATAGTTTTTCATGATTTACGAATTCCTAAAATTCCGCTCAGTTTCAAATTTAGTGCCCCATAGTAAACGCCTTGCTTGGTTTGTCCCTGTTTGCCAGCAAATATACTAAGTTTATAATATCACCACAACGCTGAGATTGTACCGGATTAAGTGGGCGCGGCCACTTCGTGGACAAAATCCGTTTGCAAAGCATTATGTACGTGCTTGAGCAAATCGGCGTCAGAGTAGGGTTTGGTCACATAAAAATCCACCCCGGCACGCATCGCTTGCTCACGATGCTTCTCCGTCGAACGCGAGGTAATCATAATAATGGGCAGATGTCGCGTGCTCTCTTCCATGCGCAGATGTTGGGCGAGCTCCATGCCGTTCATGTTCGGCATTTCCATGTCGGTGCAAACCAGGTGCGGCTGGAAGGATTCAATCACACGGATCGCATCCATGCCATCGCCCGCGCCCTTGACCTCGTAGGCGGCATCTTGCAGGAGCTGCATTAGTCCCTTGCGCACAGAAAGGGAGTCGTCCACGACCAGTATCCGGCGTACATAGCGACGCGCGGCGGCAGCCAAATCGGCGGCGGCCGCCGTTACTGCAATGGGTGCCGCCAACAATTCCGGCAAATTGAGCAAAGGCACCAAGGTGCCGTCACCCATGATAGTCACGCCGGAAATGCCATGCACGCTGGGCAGGTATTTCCCCATGCTTTTGACCATCACGCTACGACTATCGATAAGACGATCTACCAGCACGGCCATCGTGCCGTCCATTGTACGGACCAGCACTTTCGGCATCGCCGAGTATATTTCCTCATTTGGGGGAAGCGACGGATAGCCGGTAAGCGGTGTCAGGTTACGAATCGGAAAACTTTCATCACGGATGATGAATTGCCATGCACCCTCGCGTGATCCATCTTGTTTACTGGCAAGTTGTATTTGTCTTACTTGGCCTAACCCGCCCGGAAACGCTTCTTTAATATAGTGGATGGGAATTGCAAAGATTTGTTTTCCCGCTTCCACCAGCAAAGTGTGCTGGGTCGCCAGTGAAGCCTGGAAGCGCAGCACAATTTCACAGCCGTGTCCGGTCTCGGAACTGAGCTCGACCGTCCCTTTAATGTTAGCCATGCGTGTGGCAACCACATCCATTCCTACGCCCCGCCCGGAAATTTCACTGACCTGCTCTCGCGTTGTAAAGCCCGGCAACAAAATCAGGCGCGCAAGCTCCGGTTGCGTGAGCTGTTGGTCGGCGCGAATCAGTTCTTGTTCTATTGCCTTGGCGCGAATACGTTCGTAATTTAATCCTTTGCCATCATCGCGTATCGTGACGACAATACCGGATCCCTGACGCGAGAAATCCAAATTGATCGTGCCGGAGGCTGGCTTCCCAATCGCGGTTCGTTCTTCGGGAAGTTCGATACCATGATCGACCGCATTACGCAGCAAATGAAGTAATGGATCAGCCAACTTGTTAAGCACATCCCCATCCACCTGAATCTCACCGCCAGTGATAACCAGTTCAGCCTGCTTACCTGTTTGCTGGCATGTCTGACGCACATTGCGCACCAAGCGGGCCGTAAGCACGTTAACCGGGGCCAGGCGTGTTGCCACAACCTGATACTGGAGTTCCTTGTTGATATTGGAATGTTGGGCGACTTCGATGCGCAACTTTGTTACACCCGCCTCAAGGCTATCCGTCATCTCACGCGCATCGGTGGTTACCTCCACAAGCATGCGGGTAGCACCATGTAACTCGTTGTAACGATCCAGCTCCAGCGGGTCGAATGATTCATTATCTATTGCATTCGCCGGGGTGAGCGCCATACCGCGCAACATCACCAGCTTTTCAATATCGATGACCCGCTGCTGCACCACAAGATTGTGCGCGAGCAATGCCTTGGTATTGGCATTCACATTGGCCACCTGCGATTCAAGCTGAACGATCTTGGTAGTCATTTCACCAACCAGGCGAAATATCTCATCTACGGTTTTGACCGGCACGCGTAACGTCGCCTGTGCCTCGGCTTCTGAAGTTGGCGCAGCAGTCACCTCTGGACGCACCGCATCGGACGCAGGCGAAACAACTTCCACGCTTGCATCATCCGTCATGCTTGCGATTTCACCCGACTTGACCTTGTTGGCCCAGGCGACAATTTCATTCAGCACCGCAAAGGCGTTATCCGGCGCACTCTCATCACCGCGCAAATAACCCACCATTTGCGCAAGACAATCGCTTGCCATAACCAGGGATCGCCCCAGTGCGCGGGGTGGCTTTACCGGATTCTTCTCGAAGTACTCAAGTACATCTTCGGTATGGTGTCCGAGTGTCGCAATGCCGCGGATCCCGACAATGTTGGCTGAGCCCTTGAACGAATGCGCGATTCGCTTGGCACTGCGCAAGTCATTAATATCCGCTTGGCCTGCGGCAATCTTGAAAGTCAGTGCCGAAAATTGCTCCACATTGCCCGGGGCTTCGTCGATAAAGGCGTTGTAGACATCGTGGTCAGCATTCTCCGGCACAACCAGCGAGGTGTCCGCGATACTCACACTAACCGGTGCGTCCGCCTTGGCAAGCTGCGCCATCAGCTCTTCTGGTACAACTGGGGCTGTGGTCAATGATTCAATCAGGGCGATGCTGGCATTCTCGTCGAATGGCTGTGCCAGAGCGGGACTAGATAAATATTCGGCAAGCGCCATCGAGACATCGAAGTCATCAGGCTTCTGCAAATATTGGTCCACCAAGGCCGGCCATCCAGCCAGATGCTGGCATGCTTGCAGGCGGGCCTCGCCTTCCAGAAAGATGACGCTTGGCAAAATCCCGCTCAGCGTAGCGCACCATGCGCTCAAACCAGCCATGCCGATCAATTCTGCCGTTTGGCCAATGCGCTCCAACTGGGTGGCATAATTCTCCAGCGCTTCCATCAACAACGGATCGTCGTTTGCGGCAGTGGCCATCGTACCGATCCACCGCTCGAGATCAGGCGCGGTTTGCGCAAGCTCCTTGCGCATTTCGGAAAAAAACGGCGTGAGTGCTGCAATAGACATAATGATCCGAGTTATAGGCTCATGGGCCGCGCATCGATCCAGCGGGTCATAAACATGGATTGCTAGCCTTCCATCGGCGGTAGCTTGAACACCGATATCGCGCCCACTAATTTTTGCGAAGCAGCAACAAGACTGGCAGCGCTCTGATTTTGCGCGACCAATTGCTCGGCGGTTTTTTCAGTAAACTGCGCGATCTCATCCGCAGCCGCGCGCAAGACTGCGGCAATTTTAGTTTGCTCTGCAGAGCTGGTCGCAATCGTGGCCACCAACCGTACCAGTCGCGCGGTGGCCTCATGCGTTTCGCGCATTCTCTCACCCGCGCTGAATGCCAAGTCGGATTCCTTTACCACTTGTTCGATGGTCTTGTTTACCGTTGCGATGGTGTCATTTGTTTCCACCTGAATATTTTGTACCAGATTGGCGATCTGCCCGGTCGCTTGTCGTGAATTTTCGGCCAGGCGCTGAACCTCTTCCGCAACCACCGCAAAGCCTCGCCCTGCTTCGCCCGCCATAGCCGCCTGCATCGCAGCATTTAGCGACAGTACGTGGGTGCGTTCGGAAATGGTGTTGATGAGATTGACGATTTGTGAAATTTCCTGAGAGCGTTCACCAAGACGTTTGATGCGCTTTTCCATCTCGGAAATCGTTTCCCGGATTGCGTTCATCCCGACCAAGGTTGCCTGCACGGTCTCCATCGCGCTTTCAGTGGACTTGGTTGCTTCCGCCGCCGCCCGGTTGGAATCACGAGCGAATATGGCCACTTCACCTATCGAGGCCATTGCGGTTTCCAAATTTGAAATCAGCCGCACCACAATGACGTCTTCTTCCTTCGCCATTTCATTCACGACATCCGATTGCTGCTTCATCCGTTCCGATGCGTCTTCCACGACACCGGCGACTTTGGTCACATGGTGCAGCACAGTAGCCGTGACGTCAGTCAACTGATTAATGGCGTCGCCTAATGTGCCGATGATGTCTTCGGTCACCGGTGCGCGCACCGTCAAATCCTTTTCCGACAAAGCCCCCATCGCGGCAAATAGCCCGATCACCGAGTTGTTGATACGCTCGTTTTCTCTGGCAGTCGCCTTAAGCGAGGAAA
The DNA here is from genome assembly GCA_025350405.1 of Gallionella sp. Taxonomy (GTDB): domain Bacteria; phylum Pseudomonadota; class Gammaproteobacteria; order Burkholderiales; family Gallionellaceae; genus Gallionella. Next base: position 22,831 of record JANXXX010000047.1, on the reverse strand, counting down.
TTCGGTCATCGATCAACTTGTCAAATGCGCGTGCCAATGCCCCTATCTCATCTTGGGTATGGAGATTTACGCGCACATCATATTGCCCTCCTTCCACCTTGCTGATCGCCTGCCGTAACTGGTTCAGCGGGTACATGATGCGTCGATATATGTTGTATGCAAACAACGACAACAGAATAATTGCCGCACCCAGCACCGCAAGGATGATGTTGCCTGCACGCTGCGCGGCATCCGCCGCTTTACGCGACTCACCTATATCGCCGGCAATCAAATTATTCACCGTGATTTGATCGGCTTTCAGCTTTTTAAACGCTTCATTGAACACCCCTAACTGCGCTTCAGCACCGCTTATATCTGCCTGTGCTAACGCAGCAATACTCTGTGCATACTTTGCATAAAACCCCGCATCTGCACTTGCGATAGCAGCCGCCTGCCGGGGTTTTTCCGTAAGCGCGCTGTTGGCGTCCTTTTTGGTCAGCAGCTCCTTGAGGTGTTCATTCAAATCATTGGCCGCTTCTTTGTACGCCACAGCTTCGCCGCTTTTGGCCGCACGCAGGATTTGCAACACGTCGGCACGTACCGCGTCTTGTGCCATGCTTCCTTGCATGCGTGTGTTGGTCGCCTCTAATTTGCCCTGCGTCTCCATGAGGACATCGGAGAGTTCTGCATTGGTGTAATAACCAAACCCGCCTGCCAGCGCAGTAAGCAACAGCGAGAGACAACTTAAGCCAATCAATTTAGCGCGAATGGTTGCAAACATAACGTTCTCCTGAAATACCGATCAGAGCTGCTTTGAAAAATCCTTGGCAACGCCCCGATCAGGTGCGTTGCCAAGCGTAAATATTGCAAACATATAGTGTTAAACCGGCGTAGGTTCAACATGAAAAACTGCAGCAAAAAGCGCCTCGGTATCAAGGTCGATCCAGATCTCTTGCCCCTCCCGATAGGCCGCCTTGGCATAGCTGGCAATCGGATGCTTGATGTCTGCAAGGGCGATTGCGTCATCCTGAACAAATCTCTTGCGTTCCGGTAGGCTATCGATAACGATGCCGACAGCTTCGTCTCCTCGGCCACACACCAATAGCCATGCGCTGGTGGCACGATCAAGCTGCAGCCCGAACAAGATGGACAAATCCATCACCGGCACCACACGTCCGTGGCGATTCGCAAGTCCTTTGACCCCTGCAGGGGCTCCAGGCAAGCGAAACAAAAGCGGCATCTCCAGCACTTCGCTGGTGGCGTCCAAGTTCACGAGCAATCTGAGGTCCCCGATGCAAAATCCCCGACGCTGAATGTAGCGGGCGGAATCGGCTTCAATCAACAAGCGAGCCGCGATTTCAGCATCGATCTGCGCCTTGAGGGCGTTGATGTCGATTGTCTGGGTAGGCTCCATCTGTGGCATGCGTTATAAATTTAACTGTCGTGAGGTTGACCAACCGGCGGTGATGTCGTCAGCGCGCAGTGCAATACATACGTCCTTATTTACCCTTTGCTTTGCCGGTTGGGTCAAAACCCTTCAAAACTTTCTGATTTCTTCCAATATCGCTTGCTCACTGATAGGCTTGGGTACAAAGCCTTTGGCACCTTGCATTTTTGCCCATGCCTGATCGGCTTTCTGGTTTTTGCTGGAGACGAAAACCACCGGTATGTCTTTTGTCGCAGGATCTTTCTGCAACTCCCGCATCACAGCAAAGCCATCCATGCCCAACATGACGATGTCGAGAAAAATCAGATCCGGCAACTCGGTTTTCGCACACTGAATAGCATCCTTGCCATTGGTTGCTGAAAAAACAGCAAGATTTGCGCTCAACACGATTTTCCGCATCAAGTCGAGTTCGACGGCAGAGTCGTCAACACATAAAACTTTGCGCACTGTCATACTCGCTCTCGATTAGTTTCAGCCGGGCAGAAACTTGGCTATGGTTTCCAGCAATTTTTCTTCATCGACCGGCTTGGTTAGATAAGCATCACAACCGGACATGCTGCCACGAATCTTGTCGAACGGCGAATCTTTGCTGGTTAACATGACCACTGCCGTTTTTTGGGCTGACCTGTTGGCCTTGATTAACTTGCACACCTGATAACCGTCAATGCCGGGCATGATTACGTCAAGAAATATGCAGGCATAATGTTTCTGGCCGGTAAAACCAATCGCTTGTTCACCGCTTTCTGCATAATCCACGTTAAAGCCAAATGCCGCGAGTTTACTCTTCATGAATTCGCGTACTGTCTGGTTGTCATCCACCACGAGCACCCAGTCGGTCCGGGAACTTTGCGGATGCGATGCGCCAGATGCATCGCTGACAGTCTTTGCGACGGGTGCTTGAGTGGGGGTGGGAGCAGTCGAGGGGCTGACCTGAACACTGGGTGCTGAGGAAGCTACGACCGGCTTCGCCGCTGCCGCAACTGGAGGAGCTCCAATCGCCGCATCGAATGCCTGGAATAACTTCATCCATCGGATCGGACGCGGCAAAACCGGCCATTGCGTTCCGCGGTTCGAATCGCCTATCAGGATAGTCGGTATAACACCGGATGCATTGCGCTCAAGGAGCCGTTTCATCGCCTCCATGTCATTTGCATCAATCAGAAAAATATCCGGGGTGGTTTCGACCGTGTTGTGACGCGCAAACTTTGGCACGCGACGCGAGGAAAGTTCGAAAACGCTGGCTAGCGCCATCAGCTCAGTTTGGCTAAAGCCGATGACCTCAACTGAATAAATATCTTTTTGCTTAGCGGCCATGTGTTCTCGGGTGTTGGGCTATCACGAATTCGACTCCAAATAATGCAATAACGAACAACAAAATAAGTATAACGCGGATTCTACAACGGCGAGTCCAATTTATGCACCGCCACAAAATCGGTGATGTTCTGCAGCAACTCGTCTTCCTGATAAGGCTTGCCCATATAGGTATTGACGCCCAACTGCATGGCGTAATCACGATGCTTGTCGGCGGTACGCGAAGTAATCATGATGATCGGCAGATTCTGCGTCTTGGGATTGCGACGCAATTCTCTGGCAAGCGCAAAACCATCCATGCGCGGCATTTCGATATCCAACAGCATTACGTCCGGGGTAAACTCCTCCAGCTTCTCCAGCGCATCCACGCCGTCTGTCGCCGTCACCACCTGATAACCGGCGCGCGTCAACATACGGGAGGTGATCTTACGCACGGTAAGTGAATCATCCACTACCATGATCAACGGTTCAGTATTGAGTGGCCTGTCTATAGCCACCTTTTTCGCCTTGCTGACACCTCCTCCGACACGCTGCGCCAGTTGCGCCGGATTTAATATCAGCACCACCTTGCCGTCGCCCAACACCGTCGCTCCGGCGATCCCCGAAAGTCGCGCCAATTGCGGGCCAATATTTTTTACCATCACCTCCTGATTGCCCAACAATTCATCCACATGCAATGCAATACGAATCCCGCCACTACGCAGCAGCAGCACCGAATTGCGCAGCTGATTTTCTTCGGCAATTTCCATGTTACCCAGCAAGTGCGGCAGATAGTGCAACGGATATATGTTGCCCTGCCATTCGATTTGCCCTTCGCGATGTACCGCGCCCATCTCAGTCAGCTTCACCTGCCTGACTTGTTCAACCATGGTAGATGGAATCGCATAAATTGATTCGCCGGAACGCACCATCAACACCTGCGTGACTGCCAGTGTAAGCGGCAAATGGATGAGGAATTGCGTTCCCTCCCCCTTCTTCGAGCTGACATCGATGCGTCCACCCAACGCGGCGATCTCGTTGCGCACCACATCCATGCCGACGCCGCGTCCGGCGATTTCGGTGATTTCAGTCGCCGTGGAAAGACCGGGAACAAAGATCAGTTGCGCCAATTGATCTTCACTTACCTCTTCATCAGCCTTCAGCGCACCGCTGGCTATTCCTTTTTCGCGCAGCTTCGCATAGTTCAGTCCGGCACCGTCATCATTGAATTCGAACACCACCTCGTTGCTCTCCTGGCGCACACTCAAGCGGATTTCACCGATCGGGAGTTTGCCGCTTTGCGCGCGCAATTGTTCACTTTCCAGGCCATGCACGATGGAGTTGCGCAGCAAGTGCTCGAACGGCGCGATCATTTTTTCCAGCACGCTGCGATCCAACTCCACATTCGTGCCCTGCAATTCAAGGTTGGCGCGTTTGTTCAATTCCTTGCCGGTTTGCCGCACGATGCGATACAGGCGATCAGTAATGCTGTTGAACGACACCATGCGGACGTTCATCAACCCTTGCTGCAATTCGCGGTTAAGCCGTCCCTGTGACAACATCACGGCGGTGGTTTCCTCAATATTTTTTAACATCGCGTGCTGCACGGTCTGCACATCATGCACACTTTCATTCATGAAGCGCGTCAATTCCTGCAAGCGGGTAAAGCGGTCGAATTCAAGCGGGTCAAAATGTTCCGCATGATCTTTGGCCAGCGAGACGCGCGCCTGCATCTGGCTCTCCGCCTGAATCTCCACCTCGCGCAACTGATGGCGCAAACGCATCACGCTGGCCGTCAATTCCAGCAAGCCTTCCTTTAATACACGCATCTCGGTTTCCATGCGCGAGCGTGCCACGCTGATTTCACCGGCTTCGTTAACCAACCGATCCACCACGTCGGAACGCACACGCAGCATATTGCCAAGCACGGCACGCTCCGCACCAGGCTCCGCACGGCGATCCGCCCTGCGCTCAACCCCCGCCGGCTGATCTTCCGCACGTCGTCCAGCCATAACTTGCCTGACTTCTGGCGCTGGTTTACCACTGCGCAATTCTTCAAGCAAAACCATAATGCGATCAAAATCATTTTCCAGCGCGTCCCAATATCCTGCTTCATTGCGCAGCCGGGCAGCCGCCAGCACACGATCTTCCATTTCATGGGCAATTTCGCCGATGCGCATCGCTCCGACCATGCGCGCACTGCCCTTAATGGTATGCAGCAGGCGTTTCAGCGATTGCTCTTGTTGGTTGTCGTCCGGATTCTCACGCCAAGCACGCAGACCTTCACCAACCTTCGGCGCCAAATCATCGGCTTCCTCGATAAACACCGGTAGTAATTGCTCGTCCAGGTCATCGTATACTTGCGGTTGGTTAGCCTCGGCACTCTCGTCAGCGGGTTTAGCTACGGCAAGCATGACTGGCTGCAACGCGGCTGATTTATTGGCCGATTCAACGACTGCTTCGCTGATCTTGCCCATATCAACCAGCAATTGCTCATATGACTCGTCTCTCGCTGGCGGTTTGGCCGCTTCGCCATGCGCCTCGGTTTGCTGGGGGGGTGAAGCTGAACGCGATGCTGTGTCTGGAGTGCTGATCGGCTCCCTAGTCTCGCTGATCTTGTCCACGTCAACCATTAATTGCAAGGTTGCTTCATGCGACGCTGCTTCCGGGACGCTGGCTGGCTCTTCTACCGCCTCGTCAATCTTGCCCATATCAGCCAGCAATTGCGCGTACAAATCGTCGTTCGCTTGCGGCTTGTCCGCCTCGGTTTCCTGCGCTTGGGGAGCAAAGGCTTCCGGCTGAAAAACTTCTTCCGCTGCGCTGGTCGGCTCTGCGACAGGCTCGCCAATCTTGTTCATATCAGCCAATAATTGCGCATACAGGTCGCCGCTCGCTTGCGTCTTGTCCGCTTCTGCGTCCTGCGCTTGAGGAACAAATGCTTCCGGCGGCAAAGTCATGTCCGTTTCACTAGCTGGCTCTGTAACTGGCTCGCTGAGTTTGTTCATATCAGCCAATAATTGCGCAAACAGGTCATTGCTCTCTGCTGGCTGGTCAGCTTCGATTGCCTGCCCTTCGGGGGCTAATGCTTCCAGCTGAAAATCTTTTACCGGCTCGCCGGCTGGCTCTATAATTTCCTCAACGAGATTATCTTTGTCCACCAGCAGTTGCTTGATCAAATCGCCGCGCAGCTGCGGCACTTCCTGGTTGCAAATGCTCTGCATCATCCCATCCAGCTCGACGATAGATTGCTCCAGCATTTGCAATTGAGCATCGTTCAGCGTGAATGACTGACCCACGCGCACCTGCAACCAACCTTCCAGTGCGTGAGCCAATTCCTCCACTGTGGCAAATCCCATAGTGCGACTCACCCCCGCAAGCGTGTGCGCAGCACGCATAAAATCATACTGCACCACGGGCGGTACTGCCGTGCGCAACTCATCCAACTGCTGATGCAAAATCGCGATATTTTGTTTTACCTCAGCACTGGCAATGTTAAATAATGCCGGCGAGGACAATTCGGCCTCACCGGTCAGCGCAATTTCGCCTGAAGGTGTTGAGGCAGGTGCTGAGGGGACTTCTAAAACCTGCCCGGAGCCTGCACCGGCAACAGCCAATTCTCTATCTGGCAAAGCGGGCGGCCGCACTTCTGCATCGATACCGCTCTCAATTCTTTTCGCGGCAGCAATCAGATCTCCTGCCTCGATGGTCACCGCTTTTTTATTGTTGAGCATATCCACCCAACCGGCAAAAGACTGTTCTGCCGCTTTAATAAAGTTCAACAGCCCAGGCGTGGCCGATTTGTTGTCTTGCAGCCACTTGTTCAAGGCGCTTTCGACACTCCATGCCACCTCACCCAAATCGGTCAAACCGACCATCCGTCCGCTGCCCTTGAGCGTATGAAAACCACGCCTGATGGTCACTAATGACTCGTGATTGTCGGGGTGTAATTGGCATGTATCCAGATTGGAGCGTATGGTGCCCAACACTTCTTGAGCCTCCTCCAGAAATATATCGAGCAATTCCTGATCCTCGTCCGATTGGCTCTGCACCGCTGCAGGAACTTTCGGAGTTTCAACCGGCGTAATTTCCAGGGGTACAGATATCTTGGCCGGCTCAACCGGGGCAAATTCCAAAGGTGCCGATACCTTGGGCGGTTCAACCGGAGCAAATTCCAGCGGCGCAGCTACTGCTGAGGGTTCAGACGGAACAAATGCCAACGGCACGGATACCGCAGGCTGCTCAAGCGGAGCAAATTCCAAAGGCGCAGATACTACAGACGGTTTAACCGCAGCGATTTCCGCTGACACCACAACCTTCGCTGGAGCAGTCGGCACGATAGGCGCTGCTGGTTCAGGCACCTTGTCCAGATTGCCCATTTCAATCAACGCGGCCTGCAGTCGCGAAACATCACCTGCCTGCCCATGCGTCAGATGTTGCAAGTAATTCTCCAGCGCGCTCATCGCATCGGCCAACGCATACCTTTCAGCAGCTCTGAGGGCGTCATCACGCTGTGTGAAACGATGTACACGATTCTGAATGGCTGCCAGCAGCTGTTCTGCGTGAGGCAGAGATGAGATTCGCAAGCCGCCTTGTATCTGGCTCAATAAACGCAGCAACCCAGGCAATTCATCACGCTTGATCGCATTATTAAAAAAGGCGTTTAACCCTTGCTCGACATTCTGGAGATTCACCAACATTTCGTTGGCCAGAGAACCCATCACATCGCCCCGCTGCTCCATCTGGTAATGCAGGTCGACTAGCTCAGTCAGTCGTTTCATGTCTTCCGGCTGCTGTTTTACCGCAGCCTGCATACGCTCGGTCAGGATGCGTGCCTGCTCCTGAAAACCGCTGCCGATACGACGATAGTTCTCTATGCCGCTACCCAGCAACAGCAGCGCCATCGCCATATCCATAGCAATGAGCCGAGCATGCTCCGGCGAGCTCGCATACTGCGACAGCACTTGTATTTGTTTGGTCAGGTACTGCAGGGCATCACGGTCGAGCTTGCCGCTCTGCAAGACAAGCTGCTCGACATGCTGGGTAAATTTTTCGCATGCCGCTTTGTCCCCTTGGGTACACTGCTCCCAACACTCTTCCGCATCGCGCAATTGATCGTGCATGGCATCAAGCATCTGATCCACGTCGCTGGGTGACAAGGCTGACTGTTTGGGTAAATATTGATCCAGCGCATAAACCCGCTTGATCATCTCAGCTTGTTCACTCGCGGCCTGACTGCGCCCAATCAGATAGAGCATCTCGTTTAAAGCCGGCTTTACATCACTGGCATTGCCTTCGACTACCGCACGCAGCTGCTGGTCTATGCGACTCAGCAATTTTCGTACATTCATTTCCGGAGGCACGCCGTCAAGTTTCAGGCAATCAAGCAAACCATAGCCTATCCACCAGAACGCGCGACTACCATCCTGTGGCGCACAACGTAATGCGCCTTCCAACGCCTGCTGCATCTGTTGTACTGATGTAGCAACATCATCCTGACGCAGCCACTTCAACAAACCCTGCTGATACTGGCCACGCAATATCTTGAGCTGCGCCATCGCATCGCTCTGGACAGGCAGGCTCAACACCTGTTTGGGCAATTCCACGTCAAGGTTGGGATAAAACAGATCCAACTCAAATGACATATCCAGACCGCGCAACTGTTGCAACTCCTGATATAGCGGAAACAGGGTTAGCGCAGCGTTAGCCGCACCCTTGTCCAGTGTGTCAAGGTAGTGCGTGACACCGAACAAGGCGCGGCGCAACACATCGCGATGCATCGCGGAAACCTGTTTCGGATTCGTTGCAAGCCCGCTCAAGGTAAGTTCCAGCTCGGCACAAAATATTGCCGCACCATCCAGGCCAACCATCTTTAGCACACCCAACAATCGGTGCAACCCAAAACACGCCGCCTCCAATGCCGCCCCGTTATCCACAGGAGCACCGAGATAAATTTCCATCTGCGCGCCAATCTCGGCCAGCGAACCGTCTACGCCGGGTTTCACTGCGGCAAGCGTGTTGCGATCAAATTGTGCGCTGTTGGTCATGTGCGGTTTGGCCCGATATTACAGTTTGAAGCCCGCTACCGAACTTCTCAAGTCAGTTGTCAAGCCGGTCAACTGCTCGATAGAATTAGCGGTTAAACGCGTACCTTCCGTGGTCTGCACGGTAATTTTCAGGATGTCCTGCATCACGCTTGCCACTTCGTTGGCCATATCGGTTTGCACTTGCGTGGATGTCGAAATACTATTGATCAATGCCGCCAGTTCATTCGATACCTGTTCGATTTCCCGCAGCGATTGACCGGCCACATCGGACAACTTGGCTCCTTCCACCACACCCAATGTGCTCTTCTCCATCGCCGCCACCGCGTCATGGGTATCGCCTTGAATCGTTTTCACCAGCGCACCGATCTGCTTGGTAGCCTCGCCGGAACGTTCCGCCAAGCGCTGCACCTCTTCCGCTACCACCGAAAATCCGCGCCCAGCTTCGCCGGCAGAAGCCGCTTGAATCGCCGCGTTCAACGCCAGCACGTTGGTCTGTTCGGTAATGTCGGAAATCAGATCGACGATCTCGCCGATCTCCTGCGAACTTTCGCCGAGCCGCTTGATCCGCTTGGAGGTGTCCTGAATCTGTTCACGGATAGCGTCCATGCCGCTAACAGTATTTCGCACCGCCTTCGCACCTTGCTCGGTCGCCACCAAAGTGCGGCGTGCCACGTTGGCAGATTGCGCCGCGCTGGAATCCACTTCCTTGATGGATTGGGCCATCAATTGCACCGCTTCGCCAGCCGCCTGAATTTCCCGCGCCTGCTTCTGCGTTGCATCCAAAAGCCCCTTGGAAATATCTTCGGCAGATTTTGTTGCATGCCCCATCTGCTCCACCACAGCGATGATTCTGGCTACCAGTTTGCGGAATTCCTCGGTGGTGTAGTTCAACGAGTCGGCGATCGCACCGGTGACGTCCTCTGTGACGGTGGCGCGAACCGTCAAATCGCCATCGGCCAGATCGCCCATCTCGTTCATCAAACGCAAAATCGCGGTTTGATTCTGGCTATTGACACGCGCCGCCTCCTCGGCACGGCGGCGAGAATCGTCCACATAGGCCTTAGCCAGCAGCAGCAGCGATGACAGCAGCAACAAGCTGAACAGCAAGATGGCCATATTCGCGGCTCTTGAAGTGACAGATGACTGATAAGCATCCACCAAACCCTGCGATCTGGTCAGCAACACATCAGAATCGTTCACAATCGCTTTGGCTGCGCTCTTTGCCGCCACCAGACTATTTGCCTGCGCAACCAAAGCCTCAACATTCTTGCGATAGCTGGCAAACAAATTCTGTGTGCGCGCCACATTCGCATCAGACGGTGGCAGAACACCCAAACTCTCGTCCACTGCAATAATATCCGTCCCGAGCCTGGTCACCTGCTCAGTCGTCACATCCGCCGCCAAGACCGCACCCGCATCTTTACCGATACGCTCTATTGCCAACGCCAAGCGGATTGCCTGATTTTTTTGTACGCCACCAAAAGCTTCAATCATGGTTTGCGCCAGCCCGCGCAACTCAACACTCACCGCATCAATCGCCTCCACTGCCTTAGCCAAAACCACCAAGCTGGGGCGCCCATTTTCCAGCACCTGCACATCCTGCAGCATTTTATTTGCGCTCTTCATCACCTCATCCAATGCGGCATTCGCCTCGTCCGGTGTGGTCAATGAACTATCGCCCTCTTTAAGCTTGCTTAGAATATTCAACAAGCTCGTTTTACTCTCCGTCAATGCATCAAATGCCGCCGGCTTTCCAGATAATGCCTGTTGGGCATTTTTGGCGAGCCGCTGTGACAACATCAACAACTGACTGGACTCACCCACAAAACGCACATTGTTACGTTCTTCGCGGTTGCTCATAAAGGCGGCTATCGCGGTTAACACAAAGAAGGTTGTCGCAGCAACGCCAAGTACCTTCAGCCTAGATTTGGGTAATGCCAGTTTTAATGCCATGTTATTCCTCTCCCTTAGGGAATTGCTAAACGCCTATCTGCAAAAATTCCGCCTGCTCCAGCAAGCCTGGCACATCCAGCTTACGCCAGGGCGTGCCCTGTTCATCTTGGTACTCGACTTTCCCATCAACTTCACTTTGCTGCCATCTTCGCGCGTCGCGCAAACCCAACACTCGATCAACCAACAACGCCGCATTAAAACCATATCGATCCGCAACCAGCAACACGCGGTTATTGGCATCATCTGATGCCACCCCGCTATGCGCATAGGCTGCCATATCGATCACACCATACAAATTTCCGCGCACATTCGTTACACCGCGAAACCAGGGTTTGGCGAAAGGCACAGCAGTCAACGGGGGCAATGGCAATGCCTCGCCGATGTCCACCATATCCACTAGCCAGTTTTGCCCGGCTATTTGCACACCCAGCGTGGATACCCGCGATTCAGACAAATCTGTCGCCTGCAGCCGGTCGATCAGATTCTGCTGGAATTCGCGCAAATTGAGCCGCTTTGACATTGGTATCGAGCCTCTAAAAATTCATGATTTGCCGAGATACCCGACAGAAGGAACACCGCACCGCTATAGCCGGATAAGACCAGCGAACAATCCGCACCCAATATTCGGATAACCAAAGGCCGACCCTCCCATGCCCTGCTGATCGCGAAGGCGGCACTGCTGAATTAACGGCAGCCCTTATGGAACCGTACACAATGCTCACAAAGGAAAAAGGAAGCAAACTGCGCAGCGAGTGCTTAATAATATTGGCTGCACCCCATACGATTAATGTGCAAATAGGAAGAGGTTTCACTACAAAGCAACTTGCCGACAGAACGAAACCGACGTTTTTCCGCAACGCAGTGTATAAAGCCAAGTAATCTAAGCAGATAATCCTCACAACGGATCCACACAAGCCTGAATTTTCTTTAAGTCCCATGTCGCTTAGCGTCACTTAACCCAAGGTGGCAATCTTGCTTAACAGTTCGGCCTCAGTTACTGGCTTGACCACGTAATCTTTGGCTCCTTGTCGCACACCCCAAACTTTGTCGGTCTCCTGATCTTTGGTGGTGCAAATAATCACCGGAATATGTTTTGTTTCTGGATCGCTGGTAATCGCTCTGGTCGCCTGAAAGCCATTCATCCCCGGCATCACCACATCCATGATGACCAAATCCGGCTTGCTCGACTTGGCTAGCGCCACGCCCTTCTCACCGTCCTCCGCAAAGGAAACCTCAAACCCGCGCTTGCTCAATATTTCTCCGATGACATGGCGTTCCGTAGCCGAATCGTCCACTACCAGTATTTTCTTAATGGCCATAATCCGCTTCCTTTTTCTCCTGGGTATGCATGATGACTGCCTCTATCAAACTTTTCTTGTTGAACGGCTTAAGTAAGTATTGGTCTGCCCCGACCAATTTGCCGCGCGCACGATCAAACAGCGTATCTTTGCTGGTCAACATAATCACGGGAGTATTTCTGAAATGCTGATTTTTTTTGATGAGCGCGCAGGTTTGATAGCCGTCCAGACGTGGCATCATCACATCCACAAAAATGACATCCGGCTGGTTATCGACCACCTTGGCCAAGCCATCAAATCCGTCTTCTGCAAGGATGACCTGGCATCCCGCCTGCGACAGAAAGATTTCTCCGCTACGCCTTATGGTATTGCTGTCGTCGATCAGCAACACCTTCATCCCTGACAACGGCAAGTCTTCGCTCATCTTGCTCCCTCTTGCATTGGCACCGATGCACTCATTCTAAAATTTGTTTTGTGGCAACCCTTAATGCGTCAATGCTAACGTATCTCGCCGCCGCTGTCATGGCGATTTTAGCGCCTCCAGAAATGCGGGGTAAACAGGATTAATATCGTAAAAATTTCCAGCCGGCCGACCAGCATGGCAATCGTGCAAATCCAAGTCTGAAAATCAGATAGTACGCCGAAGTTGCTGGCTGGCCCTACCACTCCCAGCCCAGGCCCTGCGTTATTGATACAGGCGATAATCGCAGAAAATGCTGAAATGAAATCCAGGCCGCTGATCAGCAGCACGAAGGTCAGCGTGGCTACCGTCATAAAATACAGAAAAATAAAGCCCAGCACTGCAAACACAATGTTGTTGGGCACAACACTGCCGCCTATCTTCATCGGGTTGACTGCAGCCGGATGCAGCAACTTGATAAATTCGCGTCCGGCCTGCTTGAACAGGATCAGCGTGCGCACCATCTTGATGCCGCCGCCGGTGGAACCTGAACTGGCGGCAATGCAACTGAGAAACAACATCCACATCGGCGCGAACATTGGCCACTGGTTGAAGTCCACGCTGGAAAAACCGCAGTCTGTTGCCATGGACACCAGATTGAAGCTGGCGTGGCGCAAAGCCGTCCAGAAACTCGGGTATGCGCCCCGCCACCACAGGAACAGGGCGATGCCCAGACAGCTAGCCAATATCAGTGTTACGGTTGCGACCGCCTCGGCATCACGCAGATATAGCTTCAGGCTTTTTTCCCGCCACACCAGAAAATGCGTGGCGAAATTCATCGCCGCCAGCAGCATGAATACAATCAGCACAAACTCAATGGCCGGAGAATTGAAATAGCCGACACTGGCATCATGCGTGGAGAAACCGCCCAGACCCATCGCGGCAAACGCATGGCAGATCGCGTCCAGCCAATTCATGCCCACCACCTTCAATGACAAAATACAGGCAATGGTAATACCCAAATATACCAGCCACAGGTTGCGTGCAGTCTCGGTGATGCGCGGAGTCAACGTGGCATCCTTCATCGGCCCGGGTGTTTCCGCCTTGAATAATTGCCGCCCCCCGATGCCGAGCAACGGCAGAATGGCCACCGCCAGCACGATAATGCCCATGCCGCCCAACCAGTTCAACTCATGCCGCCAAATGTTGATGGCGGGTGGCAAATTGTCCAGCCCGGTCAACACCGTCGCACCGGTAGTGGTCAGGCCGGACATGGTTTCGAAATAGGCATCGGTGAAGGACAGATCCTTGATCACCAGCAGCAGCGGCAGCGTGGCAAAAGCCGGCATCATCGTCCACATCGTCACTACCAGCAAGTAACCATGCCGAACGGAAAGCTCGCCCTTATAGCGGCGCGTCAAAAACCACATCACAAACCCGATGGCCAATGTCCAAACCATAGCCAGCAAGAAATCAATCAGTGTGCCATCGCCGTATAGCAACGAGGCTGCTACCGGCATCAGATAGGCGAAGCTGAACACCACCAGCATCAAGCCCAAGGCATGCACAACGGTCATGGCACGTTGCATCAGAAGAACCCGAGGCTAACCTGAAACAACCTCTCAACCTTATGCACCATCGCCTTGTTGACCACGAACACGATGATGTGATCATCCGCCTCAACGACCACATCGCGATGCCCCATGATGACCTCTTTACCGCGTACTAGCGCGCCTATGGTCGCACCCTTGGGCAGATCGATCTCATCGATGCGCCGCCCCACCACGCGCGAGGACTGGCGGTCGCCATGCACCACCAGCTCGAGTGCCTCTGCCGCGCCGCGTCGCAATGAGTGCACCGCCGCCACATCGCCTTCCCGCACATAGGCCAGCAGCGAACCTATCGTCACCTGCGCCGGGGAAAGCGCAATGTCTATTTTGCCGCCCTGCACCAGCTCGACATACGCGCTGCGGTTGATCAGTGCAATCACCTTGCGTGCGCCGCCCTGTTTGGCCAGCAATGCCGACATGATATTGTTCTCGTCGTCGTTGGTGAGTGCGCAAAACACATCCACCTCGCTGACATGCTCCTGCTGCATCAGCTTCTCATCCGTGCCATCACCATTCAGCACCAAGGTGCGGGACAGTTCCTCGGCTAATTTCTGGCAGGATTTCTTGTTGCACTCGATCAGCTTGACCTCATAGTTATGTTCCAGTGTCTTTGCCAAGCGCCGTCCGATATTGCCGCCGCCGACTATCATAATGCGCTTGGCGGGTTTATCCATGCGGCGCATTTCTTTGAGTACGCTACGGATATTATCGGTTGCAGCGATAAAAAATACTTCGTCACCCGCTTCAACCACGGTACTGCCCTCGGGAATAATCGGCCTATCTTGACGAAAAATCGCTGCAACGCGGGTTTCGACCTGCGGCATATTGGTGCGCAAGAAACTCAGTGGCTTGCCCACCAGCGGCCCACCTTCAAAGGCGCGCACCGCCACTATTGATGCTTTACCGCTGGCGAACTCCAGCACTTGCAACGCCTCGGGGAACTCGATCAACTTGACGATGTACTCGGTGAGAATTTGTTCCGGACAAATCGAAAAATCCACACAGAAATTATCCGCACTGAACACTTCCTTGCGAGCAAGATAATCAGCGGCACGGATGCGCGCGATGCGCATCGGCGTGTTGTAAAGACTGGCTGCCAGCTTGCATGCCACCAGATTGACTTCGTCGCTTTGCGTGACGGCCAACAGCATATCGGAGTCGGCTATGCCGGCCTGCTCCAGCGTCGAAGGGTGCGCGGCATTCCCGACCAAGGTGCGCAAATCAAGTCTGTCCTGCAACTGGCGCAACTTTTCGCCGTCGGTATCCACAACAGTGATGTCATTGGCTTCACTAACCAAGCCTTCTGCTACCGTGGAACCAACCTGCCCAGCACCAAGTATCAATATCTTCACGCGGATCCTTTATTGGTTTACTGCTGCGCCCTTATCCAGTCCTTCCATTCCCCGAACAACTTTTCATCCCGTGCGGCAATCACCGAACGCTGCCAAATATCGCCTTGCGCAAAGTCATCGGCATCAATACAGCAAGCATGGCCGCCCGACTCCATAAAAATCAAAGCTCCAGCAGCATAATCCCAAAGCTTTTGCCCGCCATGCAAGTACATGTCATAACGGCCGACGGCGCTATAGCACCAGTCCAGCGCACTCGCGCCAAAGTTGCGCTGCGAGCTATACGGCGGATGCGCCGCCAGTTGCGCGGCCAATTTACTTTTGAGGCGTTTCAAATCTACGCTGGCCAGTGCCTGCGCCATCGGAATCACTGTTTCGCGACTAAGCAATTTTTCACCATTCAAAAACGCGCCGCGCTCATGCTCGGCAGCAAACATCTCATTTGCCACCGGGTCATACACCACGCCCAACACGCTCTTCCCCTCGCGCAGCAATGCCACAGATACCGCGAAATACGGCAGGCCATGCACGAAGTTAGACGTTCCGTCGATTGGATCGATGCACCACAGTCCATCATGCCCCGCCTTCCACAACTCGCGCTGTTCAGCACCCGTCATTTCTTCGCCCATTACCGGCACATTGAGGATGGCTTGCAGCTTCTTGGTCAAAGCCTGTTGCGCAGCAATATCCGCCTCGGTACACAGGCTACCGTCGCTCTTGTGTTGATGTGCCACCTTGAGATAACGCGGCATGATCTCTTCTGCCGTCACCAACTTGACTGCCGCGACTGCCGCTTTGAGCAGCGCGCCCATGCTGTTTGGCGCCGGATGGTTCATGACGCCTTCCACTTAATCGAACAACCCATGCTGGCAATCTGTTCGCGCGGTCCCTGCCCGGTTCGCGCCACTTGCAACATGGCATTGAACAAATCGCGCGGAGCATCGGCAACAGTCTCCTTGCGCGAAGCATCCAGCCGGCCACGATATTGCAATTCGAGATTGGCATTAAAACCGAAGAAATCCGGCGTGCACACCGCACCGTAATCCTTGGCAACCTGCTGGGTCTCGTCCCACACATAAGGAAATGGATAACCATACTGCTGTGCGATAAGTTTCATGTTGTCGAAAGAGTCCTCCGCATAATCGGCAGGATCGTTGGACATGATCGCGATACTGTTGATGCCATGCTGTTGCAACTCGCGCGCGTCGCGGATGATGCGCTCGCGTATTGATTTCACATACGGGCAGTGATTGCAGATGAACATCACCAGCAAGCCGTTGTTGCCGCGCGCGTTGGCGAGGTTATAGCGTTTTCCGTCCACGCCGGGCAGGTCGAAATCGCGGGCATTCCAGCCGAAGTCACATAAGGGAGGTTGCAGACTGACCATTCCATTTTCCTGACAATATCTTTGAAGCCGTTATATTATCATGCTGACACCTATATTCATTAGCTTCCTGAACCATGCCGCGTTTCTACTGCCCCCCGCCGCTGCCTTCCAGCGGCTCTTTTGAGTTGCCGCCGGACGCTGCGCATCACGCCTCACGCGTGCTGCGTTTACGCGAAGGCGATCCGGTACAAATCTTCGACGGCCTGGGCTGCGAACGCCACGGCGTGATAGCCGAGCTCGGCGGCAAGCGTGTCGTCATCAACGGCATCACCGTTATCGACAGCGACCGCGAATCGCCGCTCAAAGTGCTGCTGGCGCAAGCTTTGACCAGCAGCGAAAAAATGGACTGGGTAATACAAAAAGCCACCGAACTAGGTGTAACAGAGATCCAGCCGATCGACACCGAGCGCAGCGTGGCCAGGCTGTCTGCCGAGCGCACCGCAAAGCGACTCGAGCATTGGCAACAAGTCGCCATCTCGGCTTGTGAACAATGCGGTCGCAATGTGTTACCGAAGATACTCGCGCCGCTGGATATCATGGTATGGCTGCAACAAACCAAAACGATGCCCGATGCAAAATCTGTTGCGAAATTTATTTTGCTTCCGGAGGGCGCAGCTTTGCTACATGAACAAGCCAGACCACAAGGAAAAATCTTGTTGCTGATCGGTGCGGAGGGTGGCTTTACTCAAGCAGAAAGCGCTGCCGCACTGCAGTGCGGATTTACCGCCATCCGGCTCGGTGCGCGCGTGATGCGCACCGAAACTGCCGCCATTGCCGGGCTCGCCGTATTGCAAGCCCTGTGGGGAGATTTCCAGGGAAGCTCTGGATAAGTCGACATCTTAAAATCGCTCCCCAGGCAGCAGAAATTCTATTTTCAAGTGCTGCAAAATACATCGCGCATCATCCCCACCAGCTTCAGGGTGCGCAAATCACCGATGCGGTAGAAAACTCGGTTCGCGTCCTTGCGGGTTGCCAAGACACCCTTGTCGCGCAGTATCGACAGATGCTGCGAGATGTTGCTTTGCGACGTACCGACTTGTTCCACGATGTCCTGCACACTAACCTCCTGATCGCCGAGCACGCACAAAATCTTCAAGCGTAACGGGTGCGCGATTGCCTTGACCGCATTTGCGGCCTGTTGAATATCCTCATCCCTGTCTATCAGTTTGTTTGCCATATGTGCACCCCCATTACACTACATTGCCCTATCAAGCCACGCACCAAGTTGTGCAATTTCGTCTAAAATGCGCCTACTTAAAAATCACTATCCGCTTATATTCTACATCAATGAACCTCACCCCTGTTTTACTGCTTATTCTTGATGGTTTCGGCTACCGCGAAGAGGCTGATTACAACGCTATTCTGGCCGCCCGCAAACCCAACTGGGACAGGCTTTGGCACGATTACCCGCACACCTTGCTTAATGCTTCCGAAAAATTTGTTGGCCTGCCTTCCGCTCAGATGGGCAACTCCGAGGTGGGCCATCTCAATATCGGTGCCGGGCGCGTGGTGTACCAGGATTTAAGCCGCGTCGATGTGGCAATCGAGGATGGCAGCTTCTATACCAATCCCGCCTTGAGCCAGGCGGTTGCATTAACCAAACAAAATGGCAGCGCGCTGCACATCATGGGATTGCTTTCACCTGGCGGCGTGCATAGCCACGAGAATCACATCTTCGCCATGTTGGAAATGGCTGCCCGTAATGGCTTGAAAAAAGTCTATCTGCATGCTTTTCTGGATGGACGCGATACGCCGCCCAGGAGTGCGGCACAATCTCTAAGGCTCCTTCAGGAAAAATGTGCCTCATTGGGTGTCGGCCAAATCGCCACCATCATCGGACGCTTTTACGCAATGGATAGAGACAATCGATGGGAGCGTGTGCAACCGGCCTACGAATTGCTCACCCAAGGCCGCGCCGAATTCACCGCAACGGATGCTGTAAGCGGGCTGGAGCTGGCCTATGCACGCGGTGAATCGGACGAGTTCGTCAAACCCACCGCCATTGTTCCCAATGGTGCGCAAGCCGTGACTATGCAAGATGGCGATGTGGCAGTATTCATGAATTTTCGCGCCGATCGCGCCCGCGAAATCACGCGCGCATTAACGGACGATACGTTCAGTGGATTTACCCGCGTACACTTTCCGAGACTGGCCAGTTTCGTCACGCTGAGCCGCTATGGGGAAGATTTTACTTTGCCCTGCGCTTACACCCAGGATGAAATTCACAATGGCTTCGGGGAGTACATTTCCAATCTGGGATTGAAGCAATTGCGCATCGCCGAAACGGAAAAATATGCCCACGTCACCTATTTCTTCAATGGCGGCAGGGAACAGCCTTATCCCGGCGAGGAGCGCATTATGGTGCCGTCACCCAAGGTTGCCACTTATGACCTAAAACCGGAAATGAGCGCGTTCGAAGTGACGGATAAACTCGAAGCCGCAATTTTGAGCCGTCAGTATCAGGCCCTTATTTGCAACTACGCCAACGGCGATATGGTGGGACATAGCGGCAATATGGCTGCGGCCACGCTAGCCATCGAGGCGCTGGATGTTTGTATCGGTCGCGTGGTCAAGGCGATGCAATCCATCGGCGGCGAAGTCATCATCACCGCCGACCATGGCAACGCCGAGCAAATGATCGATCGCATCACGCACCAGGCGCACACCGCACACACTTTGAATCCGGTGCCTTTTCTGTATATTGGGCGCAAGGCCACGCTGGCCGACCATGGCTCGTTGCGCGATCTCGCACCCAGCCTGCTGAGCATGATGGGCTTACCGCAACCCGCTGAAATGACTGGACACAGCCTGATTCAGATACAGTGACCTTATCCGCGCGCATATTTTCGCTAGCAATATGTTGCTTGACCTTGGTCAACGTGACGCACGCCAGCCAACAGGAAGAGTTGGAAAATTTGCGCAAGCGCATTGCGGCTATGCAGCGCGACATGGATAAAACCAGCGAGTCAAAAGCCGAAGCGGCAGATGCATTACAAGAATCGGAGCGTGCCATTAGCAACAGCAATCGCAAACTTGCCGAACTCGCCGCACTACAACATGCCGCGAATCAAAAACTCAGCAAACTGCAAGAGCAACAACATAAACTGAGCACTAACATGGCAGGGCAACAGGCTTTGCTGGGCAAGCTGCTTTACCAGCAATATTTTGGTGGCAAACAGGAATATCTCAAGCTATTGCTAAACAATCAGAATCCCAACCAAGTCGCCCGCGATCTTCAGTATTACCAATATATTGCCCGCCACCGTGCAACCTGGCTTGCAAGGTTACGCGAAAACTTCGCCACGCTGGATATAATCAGCATGTCCACTCGCGAACAGCGCGCGGAACTGGCAGCGTTACGTGCTGAACAAGCAGCACAAAACAGAACGCTGGAAAAGGAGCAAAGCGCCAGGAAGCATACACTGGGCAAAATCTCGCAACAACTACACCATCAACGCCGCGAAATCACCCGCCTGCACCGTGATGAGATCCGCCTGTCACTACTAATCGACAAGCTGACCAAAATGCTCGCCGAACCAAAATCAAATTCACTGTTTCACAATGACAACCTCCCGGACAACCGCTTCGACAGCAGCCCGTTCGATCAACTCAAGGGCAAGCTGATACTCCCAGTCAAAGGTGTGGTTGCCAATCGCTTCGGTACACCGCGTCCCGATAGCACAGTGCAATGGAAAGGGCTGTTTCTTAGAACTTCCAGCGGGCAGGCAGTCAAGGCGATCGCCGCCGGACAGGTGGTGTTCGCAGATTGGTTGCGCGGCTTTGGCAACTTGCTGATTATCGATCATGGCAATGGCTACATGAGCTTGTATGGCAACAATGAAACGCTCTACAAACAAGTCGGAGATATATTGCGCGGCGGGGATACCATTGCATCAGTGGGCAATAGCGGCGGCAATGAGGATTTCGGTTTATACTTCGAGCTACGCCATCAGAGCAAACCGCTCGACCCGATGAAGTGGGTGGCAACAAAATTACATTGAGGAAATTATGCGTCTTCTGGAAAAAGTTGGTTTGGTCGGTTTGGGTCTGGTTGCGGGCGTTTCTGTCAGTTTGCATTTCGCAGCAATGGCCGACAAGGAAACACTTTCCACCCCTCTGCCTATAGAAGAGTTGCGCGCATTCTCCGAGGTATTCGGCCGCATCAAGAGCGATTACGTCGAACCGGTCTCAGACAAAAAATTGATCGCTGACGCTATCGCCGGCATGCTGAACGGTTTGGATCCCCATTCCGCTTATCTGGACGCAGATGCCTTCAAAGAACTGCAAGTCGGCACCCACGGCGAGTTCGGCGGGCTCGGTATCGAAGTCGGCATGGAGGAAGGCGTAGTGAAGGTCATCTCGCCGATTGAGGACACTCCAGCCTATCATGCCGGCATCAAGAGCGGCGACCTCATCATTAAACTTGACGATACGCTGATCAAGGGTATGGCTCTGAATGATGCCGTTAAACGTATGCGCGGCAAGCCGGGCAGCAAGATCGTTCTAACCATTATTCGCAAGGATGAACCCAAACCTCTTGAGATTACGCTGGTACGCGCTATCATCAAAGTACAAAGCGTGAAGTCCAAACTGCTTGAGTCTGGCTATGGCTTTGTCCGTATCACCCAGTTTCAGGAACAGACTGGTGAAAATCTGGCGGCCGCGCTGGGAAGTCTTATCAAGCAGAATCAGGGACCACTAAAGGGCTTGGTTCTGGATTTGCGCAATGATCCGGGCGGGCTATTGACCGGCGCAGTTGCCGTTTCTTCCGCTTTTCTAGCCAAGGACGCGCTGGTGGTTTACACCGAAGGCCGCATTGAGGAATCCAAAATGCGCCTGACGGCCAACCCGGATAATTATCTGCGCGGACATGGTGAGAACGATTACCTGAAAGCCTTACCCGACTCCATAAAAAACGTACCGCTGGTCGTGCTGGTAAACGCCGGTTCTGCATCCGCATCCGAAATTGTTGCCGGTGCTCTGCAAGATCACAAGCGTGCAGTTATTATGGGCGTACAAACTTTCGGTAAAGCTTCCGTGCAAACTGTTTTGCCATTGGGTAACAACACCGGGATCAAGCTCACCACAGCGCGTTATTACACCCCCGGGGGGCGTTCCATTCAGGCAAAAGGCATCGTGCCTGACATCCTGGTAGAAGATCCCGCAACTGCCGGACGTGACAGCGGCATATTTCGCCTGCGTGAAGCTGATCTGGACAAACACTTGATCAATGACAAGCCGTCGGATGCAAAACCAGCCAATGCAAGCAAGAACACACTAGCTCCACCCGATACAAAAGAAGACACGACGAAATTTACGCCTACCGAATTCGGGTCCAAAAACGACTACCAACTCAATCAGGCATTAAATCTTCTTAAAGGGATACAAATACTTCAGGGCAAATAATCTTGTTACCGCGAGATCAACATGATTGATCCAATTGAACTGAATAAGCAGCGCGACATCGTATTCAGTCCGGAACCAACCGGACAGCTAGCGCGCGCCTATCAGCTTTTGTCCGGCCTGCCCAACTGCAAAGTTGAATATGGTGATTCCCCGAATACATTGCGTGTCACATACAACCTGCGCCACTACACGCTCAATGGCCTGGAAGATGGCCTGACCGAAGAAGGATTCCACCTCGACCATAGCCCGCTGCACAGTATCGGACGCCAGGTAATTTACTACTGCGAAGATACCGCCTGCCACAATCTGGACATCCCCGTACATTCAACAAAAAAGAATGAACGTGAAGTCTTCGTCAAAGCTTATGATCATGAGCCACACGGCGATCATGACGACACCCCTCCAGAATTACGTGACTATAAGTAGAATACCTCGTTAGATTCGGTCAGTGCCTGCGTTGACGGAGAAGGTCAGGCGCAGTGTGATGGGGCTGCGGGCAACTGTACAGAGTAGCGCTAAATTTACGGTGGGCGGGCGCGAAAACCAAGTGCAACATTCTTTCATGAAAGAATGTTGGATGGCGGAAAAATACAAACACCTCACCTTGGATGATAGAGTCTTGATTCAAACCCAGCTCCAGCAAGGATTTAAACCAGGGGCAATTGCCG